>NZ_JAUBQW010000110.1:0-21604 GCF_036701485.1 Microcoleus sp. Pol11C3
CTGGCACATCTCTTGATGAAATTATTCGTGCTTATTGTGCATGAATAGTGTCTCATACTTATTTGAAATGACTATATTACACGAATATGAAACTATCCGGGGTAAACTGACCTTGAATGACAGCTATTTGGTCAGATGTACCAGCTAAATTGATGGAGTTACCCACAATATTGTAGTTGGAAAGGCTGCCACGTAACTGAATGCGATCGATTCCTTGTTGAAAATCTTGAATCGATGCAAATCCTGTTCCACTATAGTATGTCTTGGTGGCATCGCCGAGAACAAAAACATCTCTACCTCGACCCCCAATCAGCACATCCGTTTCATTGCTTCCTGGTGTAGCACTCAAGGGGTTTACTCCAATTAGCGTATCATTGCCACGCAAACCTGAGAGTGTATCGTTACCATCTCCTCCTACTAAAGAATTGTTTTGGATGTTTCCGGTAAGGACATCTACATTGGGAGTTCCTGTGACATTAACGAAATTCTCTACCGTAAAATTCAGAGTGCCGATACCGGGTAAATTGTTAACCGCCAAACGATTCTGCGACAAATCCACATTAATAGAAGCTGTGCCGCTACCTGTAGAAGCATCGATGGTATTAATCTTTCCTAAAGGAGCAATTATGTGTTCTATGTTTTGCAGGGTATCTGTACCGGCGGCGCCTTTATCTACAATACCTTTAGCCTCAATGGTAATGCCGCTGCCCAGGGAAAGATAGCTAATTGTATCCGTGCCTAATCCTCCAATTATGCTATCAGTGCCGCTACTACCTAGGATGAAGTTATCTAAACTATCTCCGGTAATATTGTCGTTTCCTGCTGTGGTGTTGATACTGTTAGCTGGCGGAGGGGGTGGAGTTTGGTTTTGGGGAGGTAAAGCAGAATTCGTAAGTTGTGCGCCTTGATTTTGAGGAGGAGGATTGCCCGGTACGCCTTGATTTTGAGGAGGAGGATTGCCCGGTACGCCTTGATTTTGAGGAGGAGGATTGCCCGGTGCGCCTTGATTTTGGGGAGGTTGGTTGCCCGGTGCGCCTTGGTTTTGAGGAAGTTGGTTGCCCGGTGCGCCTTGATTTTGGGGAGGTTGGTTGCCCGGTGCGCCTTGGTTTTGAGGAGGTTGGTTGCCCGGTGCGCCTTGGTTTTGCCCTGGAGGATTACCGGGTGCGCCTTGATTTTGGGGAGGAAGATTCCCCGGTGCGCCTTGGTTTTGAGGAAGTTGGTTGCCCGGTGCGCCTTGATTTTGGGGAGGTTGGTTGCCCGGTGCATTGATTGAATTAGGAAATAGTGCTGGCATGATGTAATTACCTGAATTAGTTTTCTAAGTTTGAAGCCGTTGTCAGGCTAAAGAAATGAATTATCGCTAGGCCTTTGATTTAGTCTCTACAATCATTAAGTTGGTTGAATATGACATTTATCCCTGTCCTTGGATTACAGTTTTGTAATTTGGAAAAATTAGCGTTTTTCCGAATTTTGAGGTAAATTACGATCGCCGGGTGGGCGCGGTGGAATGCCCAAAATTTTAATCAACTCTGCTTCGGTGACTCCCAACTTTTTCGCTGCACCGGGAATATCTAAACGAGGAGGGGGCGGTGGGCTGGGCGGGCGATTATTTTCAGTTGGTGGTTCGGGCGGTTTGGCGGGTAGGCCCAAAGCTTCGATTAACTCAGCTTCGGTGACTCCTAATTGTTTGGCAGCAGCGGCAAAATCTATACGGGGCGGATGTCTGCGCTCTTGATTGGGTTCGGGCTGGCTCTGGGCTAGTACAGTATTAGAATTAGTTGTAGTTTGATGGGGAAAAGTCAAGCTGCTAAATCCCAGCAGCAAGGCTGTAGCAGGTAATGCCAGCAGTGAAGCAATTTTCATGAGAGTTACGATCGCCGACCTAAAAATGTTTATAACTACATCAAATTCCCCAAACATTACCTGCACCAGTGCGGATGGATTACAGTTTTATAATTTAAGTAAATGCCTGATAGCCGTATAATCGCAACCGAATAGGTAAATCTATGAATGTTCTATACGTTGAAGATGAAGAAAAAATCGCCAATTTTGTTTGTATGGGCTTGAAAGAACAAGGTTTTGTTGTGGATTATTGCGATAATGGCAACGATGGCTATGGGCGGGCGATGGATAATGAGTACGATGCGATCGTCCTGGATATTGTTTTGCCGGGAAAAGACGGATTATCTATTCTCAAACATCTGCGAAAGGCTGGACGCAACGTACCTGTGATTTTATTAACTGCTCGCAATGAACTCGACGATCGCATTGAAGGGTTACATCTCGGTGCTGATGACTATTTAGCTAAACCGTTTTTTGTTGAGGAGTTAGTTGCTCGGATTTATGCTGTGGTGCGGCGTGCTTCGGGCGATCGCCAAAATATTCTCAGCGTTGGTCCAGTTAAGCTCGATCGCATTTTGCGAGAAGTTACTTGCGATCGCCATGCGGTAGAACTTACAAGCCGCGAGTTTAATCTGTTGGAATATCTAATGCGATCGCCCGGTAGGGTACTCACCCGCACTCAAATCCTCGAACATATCTGGGGTTATGATTTTAATCCGAATACGAATGTGGTAGATGTATGTATTCAACGCATTCGCAAGAAAATTGAACCGATCGGCGGTACAGGATGGGTTGAGAGCGTGCGCGGCGTTGGCTATCGGTTTCGCAAACCAGATTCTCCCTCGTGAAAATGCAATCTTTTCGCTTTCGCATAGCTCTATCATCTGCTGTTCTAGCAAGTATTGCTCTAATTGGCTTTAGTATTGTTTCGTGGTGGTTGATTTACGATGCTAAGGTCAAGCGTCTTGATGCTGAAATCAAGAATCAGTTAATCCAATCTACCCGCCCGCAATCGACGCAATGGGATGTTTATAGTGATTCTTTGCCCTCAATTTTGGGCATGAATGATGGGGAAACAACCGCGGCTTTGCTAGTGACTGATAGAGATGGTAATTTGCTCTACCGATCGAGCCAGTGGCAAGATGGACTTGATGCTAATTCACTATGGCGATCGTTGCCCCAACCGCCTCCAGATCGACGTAGAATACCTTTTGAATTAGAACCTCCCCCTCCACCCCCTCCACCACCACCACCTCCACCACCTCCCGATCGACCCCATTCATTGTCACCGAGAGAAAGAAGACCCCCGCGCGATCGTCTTCCTCAATTCGATCGACCTGATTTTCCTCGAGTTTTCAAAGCTAAACTAGCAACCCAGCGTACTAGCAGGGCAGTTTGGCGTGTGGGCGCGATTCATTCTCCTCAGACTCAAATAGCAATCGCTGTTAACTTACAAGCGATCGATCGGGAAATGGCATCCATTCGCAATATCTTTCTAATTTCTATTCCCGTAGTGCTTTTACTCGTGGCCAGTGGAGCGTGGGTGATATCGCGGAGTATTCTATATCCAATTGGGCGACTCACGATGGCAATTCGCAATGTCACCGTACAAGGGCTAGATCGGCGCGTCCCTGACGGCTCAACGGATATAGAGTTTGTAGAATTAATTTTTGTGTTCAATCAGATGTTAGAACGTCTAGAGCGAAGTTTTAAACAAGCTTCTCGTTTTAGTGGAGATGCTGCTCACGAATTAAAGACTCCGCTGGCTATTTTGCAAGGGGAACTAGAACGGGCTTTGCATCAAGTTGAATCGGGTTCTGAGGTGCAGCAAACCCTGAGTAATTTATTGGATGAAGTGCGCCGTTTGAGTGAAATTACCCGTAAACTTCTCTTACTTTCTCTAGCGGATGCCGGACGTATGGGTTTACATTTGGTTGAGGTGAATATGTCGGCTTTGCTATCGGAAATTGCCGAAGATATGGAACTGCTAGCACCGCATTTAGATGTGCAAATGGCAATTGCTCCCAATTTATATATCAAGGGCGATCGCGATTTGCTGGTGCAGGTTTTGCAAAATCTGGTTGGTAATGCGATTAAATATAATTTACCGAAGGGTTGGCTCAGGTTACAGGCTAACTGTCAGGAAAAAACAGTAAGTGTCAAAATTGTCAATAGTTCTCAGGATATTTCTTTGAGCGAGCGCGATCGTATTTTTGAGCGATTTCATCGCGGTGACTCCACTCAGATCAAAAAAATAGAAGGATCGGGATTGGGCCTAAGTTTAGCACGGGAAATCGCACGGGCACACGGCGGCGATATCAAACTAGATGCTGCCATACTTGGTCAAACAGGGTTTATACTCAGCTTACCTGTGGGCGATCGCGATTAACCTTATAGCAGTGAAGCAGGACGAGTTATCTTAGCTAAGACTTGGGTTAATTCGGATTTTTAAAGTTAATAGATCCCTAATCCATCATAGGCCTGTTGAGGATTAATGATCTTGCTGATAAGTACAGCAAAATACCATTACAAAGATGCCAAAGAAAATGGGTGCCGATTGAAAAGTAAGGACAAATTGTCTGATCGAGAGTTCGGAATGAAAGGGCTAACAGGAATACCCCGGATGCTGCTAATAGAATAAATGGCTCCCGTTTTTGCTGTTGATAGTGATATAGTCCAAGCCCTAGTAATACTAAAAATGCAGGAGCATAAGAAAGAGAACCGTTGAAAACATTTGTAAATTTATTGCTGAAGTTGCTTGCTAAGAAAAATCCTACGATCAATCCTCCTGCATATCCATATTTCATCCTAACTACTTGACGGCTATAGAGCCATAAAAACCCAAGCTGAAACAGCATAATAGGAATCACATCTAGTAATCTTGCCCATTGTGTCGCAAATGTATGAAAGAGCGCACTTCCAATACCAATACTGGTGGCTAAAGTAATCAATATCCAAATACCCGTGGCTACTTTTTGCTGTCGCCGAGCCAATTGAAAAATAGCCCATGCTGCAATAAGGAAAGAAATATTAGATAAAGCATTTAGTGGTTCACTCCATAAACCAGGCATGGTACGTTCACAGTAAAGATCGATGTAATCATTCATCTCATGTCACCGTTGGGGGATTTGAAGCCATACTACAGCAAAAGCGTTAAAGTGAACGAAAAAACCTGTCTCAAATTTAATGAATTCCCCAATTTTTCCCGATCGCCGTTTTTTAAAATATCGAATTGCCCTGCTCATCAGTATAATAGTGATTATCCCTTTAGGTTACGTAGTGAGATTTTCTCGCGGCCCTGCACCGGAATGGTTCAACGACTCTTTTGGGAGCATAGCCTATGAGGTATTTTGGATTTTGCTGGTAGTTCTGATCTTGCCGCGATTTTCGCAAATGAGGGTGGCTGTAGCTGTGTGTCTAGCTACCTGCGGAGTAGAGTTTCTCCAACTGTGGAAACCTCCATTTTTACAAGCAATGCGAGCTACTTTACCCGGAAGGCTGATTTTGGGAAATCACTTTAGTTGGTCAGATTTTATCTCTTATTTTGTGGGGAGTTTTTTAGGTTGGTTGTGGGTGCGATGGCTTCATTTCACTTGCTTCCGCTTGTAATTTGTACTGCATTTAAATTGTATATTTATCTAAAAAAAAACCAAATTGTCAACTCCTCTCCCCATCACAATCTCTCCCCATCTCTCGAACGCCATAGACAATCTAGATGCACAAAAGCTTGATGATATGGTTGCGGTTATTTTAACTTTAGCTAAGCGATCGGGTTAACTTAGAATTGAGAATTTTTAGGAGTTGGAGTGGGAGCTATATTTCCGCGCTCTCGCCACAGCAACAACGGAATAGTTAATGTTCCTAAAATCATCACAACTCCAGTCAGAATCCAAACTAGCACACGATTTGGGCGATAATCACCTCGCTCAATTTGCCAGAAAACTTGATTATAACGCCATGCTGCTAAGGCAATCACCGCAATCCCAAAAACGACCAGACTCATCCCTAAAGTTTCGGAGTTGAAGAAGGGAGGGGAGGAAACTTCTTGCTGAGTCACTGTAGCTTGAAATTGACGCAGAAATAAACTGAACCGACTGATCGCAAACCCAAAACCAATTAAAGCGAGTGAAGTTCGTAACCATGCAAGAAAGGTGCGTTCATTGGCCTGATGTTCGCGCTGTCGGTCTATTTTAGAACCCTTGTTCATCAACCCTACCTTTATAAAATATCTTAAACTTTCCCTGGTAGATTATTGTTTCACTTGTGATTGCGGAGGGAAGTATCGGTATTGCGATCGTGATTCATTATCACCAAAAAATATAGTATCAGTAAATCGACAAAAAAGCGATCGCCTCCTTCTCTACCAACACAAAAGAAGAGGACACAGCATTGCTGTGTCCCTACAAATACCCCAGTTAAAATCTAGTTTAAAAAGACTTAGCCGCACTGCCGGACTGAGCCTTTTTCTCCAACCAATCCTTACCCAATCTAATTGTCACGTCAGACTGCAAAGAACCGGTACTCTCAACCAGCACATCTCCAAAACCCAAAAATTGGCGGATCGCTTGAGCACCTTTAATATCGCCCTGTTGAGCTACTAGAGTAGTTACCTCCAGCGGTTCGGGCCAAGCTTTATAAACCTGAACATTCCGATAACCGGCTTGAGTCAAATTATTGACAAAAGCTTCAACAGCGGATGGATCGCCGGTACTATCTTGAATCGACACCTTCAGAAAAGTCGCATCAGCATTCTCAATTGTCCAAGTATTCTGACCGAAGTCAAAATGTTCCGCCACCATAGTTTCGATGCCACTTTGGTCTGGCAACCAAAAACTCGCCTTGTAATCCTTAGCATCGCTGAACCTGCCGGGAACCATCAACATTTGCACGCCAGCGCGATCGGTTTGAGTAGCAAAACCAGCCAAAGCCACCAATTCTTCTATACTCAAATTCGTGTCTAAGTGAGACTGAATCACCGACAAAATCTTCGGCAAGCGAGACAGCAAACCTACATTAACTTCCTGTTCCACAAAAGCCCGCATCAACAACTGCTGGCGCTGCACCCGGCCGATATCGCCCAAATCGTCGTGCCGGTAAAGCAAATATTGCACGATTTGTTGGCCGTTTAGTTTCTGCTTGCCAGCCTTTAAATTTATATATAAATGCTGGCTTTCATCGGTATACTTCATGTCTTTAGGGACATTAATAGTAATGCCACCAAGTGCATCTACCAAGCTTTTGATGCCTTGAATATTGACTGTGACATAGCGGTCAATTCCCACGCCGCCCAAGAGTCCGCTGACTGCCTTGGCTGACGAAGCTGGGCCCCCGTAGTAATTAGCTTCGTTTATTTTCACCTCGCCCCTACCTTCCACATAGGTGCGGGTATCTCGCGGAATGGAAAGCACGCTTAACTTTTTATTTTGAGGGTCAAACCTGACCAACAGCATGGTATCGGTTAACCCCTTGAAAGAGTTTTGCCAGACATCGTATCCCTTCTCTTTATCGGGATGGCCGTCGATGTCTGAACTCAGAACCTTAAGTCCTAAAACTAAAATATTAACTGGGCGAGTCAGCTCCGGCATCTTCATGTTGAGCTTTGCCATGTCACCTTGAGAAAATACTGCTGCTTCTTCAGGGCTCAACTTTTGTTGCTGAAGCGGCGTTGTGGAAAGGGACACCGCTAGCAACGCTCCGGCTGTGGCTGATAGCATGGCTACTCCAGCCAAACCAAAACCAAAACCCAGCCAGCGGCCTCGATGGGGCGGGGAAGATTTTTTGGTTGCAGGTTGAGCAGTTGATTGTTTGATAGGGTCTTGATTAGGAATTTTTTGAGCTGGCACTGGCTTCCTCACACACAACAAAAATAAAAAAAGATAATGGCAATATGTAGTATCAAGCTGAAGACGCAATCAATCAATACCGTAGGGGCTTAAAAGAACCCTAAATTATGATAAATGTTTGCCCACCACTTGCTCGGCTACGCGGCTAATTCCGGGCAACCATAGCGGTTGACGCTTCCAGAGGCGAACCATCAGTCCCAGAGCAACAATGAAATAGCTGGTTGTTAGCAGGCTACTCATTAATAACATGGGAAGTGTCGGAGATTCCGTAGAAATCGCTCCCGCTTCTAAAAGAATATGTCCTAAGAGCCAACTAAAAGCAAGGGCAATTGCCAAGCGGCTGACGGCTTTGCGTTCGGGACTACCCTGACGGCGGTAAAGAGTCCACAGGGCGGGGAAAAAGCCGATGACTGGGATCATTAATACAAACAGACGGGCACGATCGAGTTCAGGATTTTCTAAGGGATCTGTATTTTTCATGATTCGGTACTCAAAATTTGCAGAAGGTGGGATTTTGCACACAAGTTATTTGTTTGAGGGAAAATTTATATCCTAAACCAAAATTCCCAGAGCTGGGTTGGGGCGATCGCCAAACTTGTCTGTCAGAGGCAAAATTTTTCTGCCCTGCCAATCTCGCGACCGATCGTTGGCAACTTTTCGACCCGGAGACCCGTATTTTGATAAACTGGATACAGCACAGCAGTCAGGAGAACAGACTTAGCCATGACCCAATCCCAAAAACCCATCGTTATTGCTCCATCCATATTATCAGCCGATTTTAGCCGTCTTGGAGAAGAGATTCAGGCTGTCGATCGAGCTGGGGCTGACTGGATTCACGTAGATGTGATGGACGGTCGCTTTGTTCCTAATATTACTATCGGGCCGCTGATTGTTGAGGCAATTCGTCCTGTTACTACCAAGGTGATCGATGTCCACTTGATGATTGTGGAGCCGGAGAAGTACGTGGAGGACTTCGCTAAGGCTGGCGCTGACATTATTTCGGTTCACGCGGAACACAATGCTTCCCCTCATTTGCACCGCACCCTCGGCCAAATTCGGGAATTGGGCAAAATGGCTGGTGTAGTTCTGAATCCTTCGACGCCTTTGGAGTTGATCGAGTACGTGCTGGAACTGTGCGATTTGGTGCTGATTATGAGCGTCAATCCGGGCTTTGGTGGTCAAAGTTTTATCCCGGCTGTTTTGCCGAAAATTCGCCAGTTGCGTAAAATGTGCGACGACAAGGGCCTCGATCCTTGGATTGAGGTAGATGGCGGTTTGAAAGGGAACAATACTTGGCAGGTTCTGGAAGCGGGCGCAAATGCGATCGTCGCTGGTTCTGCTGTGTTTAAGGCGAATGATTACGCAGGGGCGATCGAGGGTATCCGCCACAGCAAGCGTCCGACTCCAGAGTTGGCTGCGGTTTAATCAAAGATTTTTCGAGTTTTTCTGGTTTTTCTCGTTCCCAGCCTGCTTGGGCTGGGAACGCATTTTTAGACTCGGTTTCCAAGAGTCATGAATTACTTATTTGGAGACAGAAGCGAGAATGCTTTCCATCTCAGAAAGCTCGATCGCCCCGGAGAAAGTTTTGCCGTTCATAATAAAGAAGGGAGTGCCTTCGATGCCCAGTTGTTGAGCGAGTTGCACGTCCTTCTGAATGGAAGCTTCGGCCGCGGGGCTATTGCGATCGGTGTTAAATTTATCTAATTTTAGATTGAGCTTTTGGGCGATCGATCCATATAATGGCTCGCCTAACTCTTTCTGCCCTTCAAACAAAGCGCTGTAATATTCCCAGAATTTGCCCTGCTGCCCAGCAGCCCAAGCTGCTTTAGCTGCTGGCAGCGCTTGAGGGTGAATTGAAGTCAAGGGAAAATGCTTGTAAGCTAAAGTAACTTTGTCCTGGTGTTTTGCCATAAACTGCTTGACAGTATCGTAAGCGCGCCCGCAAAACGGACATTGAAAGTCAGAGAATTCTAAAAGTACAATCTGCTGGGAAGGTGATCCCGTGCTGGGAGAATCCCCGATCGCAGATTTGGGATTAGTTTTCATCTCCTGCAAAAATGATTGCTGCGCTGCTTTGAGAGACTGCTGCTGCTGTTGCTGGTACGCTTGTACCGACTCTAAAATTGCTTGCGGGTTTTCGCGGATAATCTGCAAGACTTGCTCTTTCAACTTGGGATCGACTGAATTGCCAGCCGCTGACTGGGCAGGGGAACAACCGATAAATACCAGGCAACCTGCCAGGAGTGCAGCAAAGCAGAAGGCTTGCTGGCTGCGGAGTTTTCGCCAAATAGTGGATACGTTCATCTTTTTTTCTGATTCACGGCAACACTTAATCCTACATTTAATTTTGCGGAGTGTCAGGTGTACCGCCGTTTAGTCCTGTGCAGGTATTTTTACCTTTGAGCAATAATTAGTAATTCGTAATCGGTAATTAGCAAGATTTTTTACTTACCCGAACAGCTACGACCCCAATAATTAAGATTTAAACAATCGGGATTTAGTATTATAATATTATGTTCCGTCGAACGACCGCCATCAAAGATGCTTGTAATGAGGACTAAAGTTTGAGTGAGTTTTATGATGACTAAAATCCTCCCTAAAAACGCGATCGCAGTTATTTTACTACAGGAGTAGATATAAAAGATAAAAGGACGATCGCCCGGGCGATCGTCCTTTTATATGCTTGCAGGTATTATCAGCTTTTAAGCTTGTCTGAATCCAAGATTATTTGCGGTTGTTGAGCCATTTAGCCGCAACTATTCCCAAAATACCCGCCACAACTGGATTGCCCAAAAACTTCATCAAACTCGGCTGTTCTGCCAGCACTTCTCGGAAAATATCCGGGTGATTGTGATAGGTAAACGAGGCTAGCTTGGTAACATCGTCAGCATTCATGCGACTGGCGTGGTGGGTAGAAAGCCCTAGCTGCTTTTCCAAGTTGCGATCGTCCAATCCTCTCTTGCCCAAATGCTTGAAGAACTCCCGCGCTACATCGTCGCGTTCGTTTGGCTTAATTTGGGCGATCGCTTTTTGCAATTCTGGTTCCAACTGAGCCGGCGGGAGGGAGTCGTGATTCAGTGAACGCCCGAATAATTGTTTGCGCTGATCCGGCGAAGTTCTCTGAGCAAAATCGTCAAAATTTTCGTACTCTTCACCGGTTGTCTCCGGCATCATTTCTTTATCGCCCTTGGCCAAATCGCTCATGATTTGACTCTTGTAATTATCGCTGCTACTCATGGTAATCCTCTTCCAATCTACACAACATTTCTATGTCTACTTGAGATTGTTTCGGCTTCAAAAAACTGCGGAATATTAAACCGTCGCGCGGCTGTATTTTAAGCTTTCTAAGCAGATCAAGACTTGTATTCAATTTGATTTGATTGCTGGTCATACTTAGCCGTCAAAATCAGTTTTTTGTCAGGAGCGTAAACCAAAACACTTACATCCTGATTTGGGAAATTGCGGTGAAAACCTTGTGCTAAAGATTTGGCTAAATCTTTCACTTCAGTCGGGCGGACTTGGGGGGTAATTACAACTCCCAATTTGTTATTGTCGCGCACGTAAGCATCCTGAACCAGACCCTTAGCCGTTTTTGTTACCCATTGACCAAAATCTTGACCTGCGGCGGTATTGCCCCGTTCTAGCTGCGCGTAATAACCCTGACTGCCACCAATTGCTACAGGTACATCAGTCGGTTTTTGGGCTGAAACGCTGGGCGCGCACGCAGTAGTAACTGCCAGCATTAAAACCAAAAGTACGCCCGCAATTATTTTGCGACTCTGCTGCAATAAACTCACCTTTTTTCCTCCGTTCACAAAACATTTGGCATACTTGAAAGGGTCAGGTTGCTCGACCCTCTCAATTAGTATTAGGCTTAGTCTAGTTTCTTTTTGAGCTCATCTTTTACATCTTCGATCGCGTGACCAGCTTCAGCTTTTGCTTGCTTGGCTTTGCCTTCTGCTTTATCCTTCGGGTCGCCAGTAATATTGCCTAGGGCTTCTTGAGCAGCGCCTGCGATGTTGTTGCCAGTTGCCTTTGCTCTATCTTCAGTGCTCATTGGTTTCTCCCTATCTGTGTCTAATTTGACATTTTTTACTTAATAGACTCATCATAGGTAACTAGGAGCTGCGTTGCACTCTACCTCTAGGAAGAAACAATGAATAAAAAATGAAGATGGAAGATGGAAAAGTTATTTTTCAGTCTTGGACGGACTCCCACTTTCATACTTACCAGTTTTTTTACCGTTTCTGCTGGCTGCAATGAAATATTTATGTGAAAAAACTGGTGGATAGTCACCCGTGCTTCCAAGACAGTTTTTTTAAGTCCAAAAGAACTTAAAATTATAATTTTTTTTATTTGATTCTGCTTTCTGCCTTAAAAAGGCGGGTGTGGGCAAGACCGCATCTTACCCACACCCGAAAAAATTCCGTATTAGTAGTTTTAATCTACCTTGTGATGACATTCTTCATCTATTTTGTGCTGAAGTTCTTCTTTCAACTGTTCCACAGCGCGCATAGTTTGAGCATCTTTTTGTTTGTGTTCACCCAGGGCTTTTTCTGTTTCTTCGCCCAGCAATGTTTCCCTTGATTTTGGTAGCGTTACTTCATTCTCGCTGCCAGTGGGGGTCACGTTTTCTTCAATACTCATTTGTCTTGACCCTATAGTTGGTAAAATTTATTTTTAACAAGGCTACTTACAAGCTAACCTTATACTTAGAATAACCACAATCACGAAGCCTTCCCTCTGCCTGAAGATAGATAGGGTCGGGGCAATAGTTTTTTATTTAAAAGTTAAGAGAAATTAGGGAGACTTCCATCTGCCGGAAGAAAGATATGGGAAGGGGAAGAGTGCGTGAGGGCGTGAAATTCTTGATGACTCACAAGGCTATCCCTTGAATCAGTTGGGGAGAGGGGAGGAACGGGGAGGCCGGGGGAGGGGGAGAATTTTTCTTCGGCGCGATCGGATTAAGTGCCGAATTTTGTTGGATGAGGCTCTTTCGACATCCATAAAAGATGAAGAGAGAAATAGGCGGCAGATGAGTGCAGATTTAAGTCTATGCTGAGAGTCTGACCGTTAAAATCCACGTGGTACAGCAATTCCCCTGTTTTTTGGTGAATGGTACAGCAATTCCCCTGTTTTTTGGTGATCGGGTTAAATAATCTGCTAAACAAGAGTTAGCGTCCAGGCTAACCTCCTGCAGGATCGAACTAAAATTTTTGTTATTAGTAAAAATTATCTAAAACCCTATGGGAGCAAGGAGCAGTAACCCCCTCGAAGCAGCCGGCCCGACTCGTGAGCCGATCAAAATAGGCGTGTTGCATTCGCTGACGGGCACAATGTCCATCAGCGAAATTTCTGTTAAAGATGCGACGCTGTTAGCTGTTGAGGAAATTAATGTGGCGGGAGGGGTACTCGGACGCCCCTTGGAAGCAGTGATAGAAGATGGAGCCAGCGATTTGCAGACTTTTGCTCAAAAAGCTAAGCAATTGCTCCTAGAATCGCAGGTGGCGGTGGTATTTGGCTGTTGGACTTCGGCGAGTCGTAAAGCTGTACTGCCGGCTTTTGAGCAGGGCAGCGGGTTGCTGTTCTATCCGGTGCAGTATGAAGGGCTAGAACAGTGTCCGAATATTTTCTACACTGGTGCTGCTCCGAACCAACAGATTGTGCCTGGGGTGAATTACTTGCTGGCACAGGGGAAGCGGAAAATTTTCTTGTTGGGTTCGGATTATATTTTTCCTCAGACGGCAAATCTGATTGTGAAAGCTCAACTGGCGGCACTGGGGGGAGAGTTGGCGGGGGAAGTGTATCTGCCGCTCGGTTCTAAGGAAGTGGGCGAGGCGATCGCACATATCTTAGCAGTTAAACCGGATGCTATTGTCAACACTCTCAACGGTGACAGCAATGTGGCTTTTTTCCAAAAGCTGCGCGAAACTGGCTTGAAACCCGAGGATTTGCCGGTGATGTCGGTCAGCGTAGCAGAAGAAGAAGTGCGGGCGATCGGGCCGTCCAATATTGCCGGACATTTAGTGGTTTGGAACTATTTTCAAACGGTGGATACACCGGAAAATCGTAAATTTGTCAAGGCTTATAAAGCCCGATACGGGGAAAATAGAGTCACGGATGACCCGATCGAAGCAGCTTATTTGGGTGTTTATCTGTGGAAGCAAGCAGTAGAAAAAGCTGGTTCGACAGATGTGGTTAAAGTCAGGGCGGCTGCTAAAAATATTGAGTTTGCAGCGCCTTCGGGCAAGGTAAAAATAGATGCCCAAACTCAGCATATCTGGAAAACAGTGCGGATTGGCAAGGTGAAGTCGGACGGTCAAATTGAGGAGATTTGGAATTCGGGCATACCAGTGCAGCCAGATCCTTTTCTCAAGGGCTATCCTTGGGCGGCGGCACTTGCTCCGAGGCAGATTTCTTTGGGAACTCGGGCTTCTTTGATCGGGCTGTTTGTCATCTTGGTACTGATAACTTGGATGGCGGTGGGAGTCGGGTGGATAGGTTCTGTGGAGATGAAGAACTATTTGCTGACAATAGACGCTGCCTCAGCTCCGGTGGCGGGGGTTCCAGAGGCAGCAATGGCGGTGCTGGTGCAGCAAACTCTGGCTTTGGTGAGCCGCACTCAGCACTGGCTGCTCGGGGCTTTGGTTTTGAGTTCGATCGCGGGGATAGTGGGTTTTGTGTCGGTGTCGGCAATTATTCGGAATCTCGGCTTGCTGCGGCTAACTGCTGAACTGATGGCGAGCGGTGATTTGACGGCTCGATCGCATATTGTTTCTAATGACGCGATCGGGGTGCTATCTTCTACTCTCAATACAATGGCTCAGCAAATTAGCAATTTGCTCAACGGTTTGGAACTGCGGCAGCGGCAGCTAGAAGAACGATCTGGTGAATTGGAAATCGCTAAGAACGCTGCGGAAGCTGCTAACCGGGCGAAAAGCACATTTTTGGCAAATATGACTCACGAGTTGCGGACGCCCTTGAATGCGATTATCGGCTACAGCGAGCTGCTCCAAGAAGAGGCTCTGGAACTCGGCGAAGAAGAGTTTGTGATGGATTTGGCAAGCATTAATATGGCAGGCAAGCAGTTGCTCACCATTATTAGTGACATCCTGGATATTTCTAAAATTGAAGCAGGAAAGATGACTCTTTTCTTGGAGACTTTTGAGGTGTTGAATTTGATCGAGCAGGTTGTCACTACTGTTCAACCAATGCTAGGGAAAAATGGCAATACTTTGATTGTCAATTGCGATCGCAATATTGGCACGATATACGCTGATTCGGGGAAGCTGCGGCAAGCGCTGTTGAATTTGGTGAGCAATGCTGCTAAGTTTACCGATCAAGGCCAAATTACGATTAATGTTTGGAAGGAAGAAGGGGAGGTTTTGCCTATCGACAATTCCGAAGATCTCTCGGCAGATCCTTCTCGGTGTCAACAGCCTTCGATCGTGTTTCAAGTCAGCGATACCGGCATTGGCATGACTGAGGATCAGGTGTCGAGGCTGTTCGGAGCTTTCACCCAAGCGGACGATTCTACTACCCGCAGATACGGCGGCACCGGTTTGGGGCTGACAATTAGCCGGAAGTTTTGCCAGATGATGGGCGGGGACATTACGCTTGAGACTGAGTTTGATTGCGGTTCTACTTTTACGATCCGATTGCCGGTTGTGGTAAAAAGCCAGAAAGAAGCGTCGCCCGATCTAGAAATCGCAGAAATGCAGCCGCAGTCTTCCGACGATTTAGAAACGAGTGTAGCGGCGACAGAAGCGAAGCAAAAAGAAGTGCGATCGCCGCAAGCGCTGGAGCTGCCCAATGCTGCTACTGTCCTACTGATTGACGACGATCCGGACGCACGGGATTTGATGACCCGCTGCTTGTCGAAACAGGGATTTCGGGTGCGATCGTCGGCTAGCGGTCAAGGGGGGCTTCTGTTGGCTAAGGAGTTGCTGCCCGACGCGATTATTCTGGACGTGATGATGCCTAGTATGGACGGCTGGGCGGTGCTGTCGGCGTTGAAAGCCGATCCGGATTTGGTTGATATTCCGGTGATTATGATTACTTTTTTGGACGACAAAAATCAGGGTTTGGAATTGGGAGTGGCGGAGTATTTGAGGAAGCCTTTGGATTACAAGCGCTTTGCTGCTTTATTGAAAAAATATCAGGATGTGGGGAAGTAGTTAGTTGACTGTTGACTGTTGACTGTTGACTGTTGGCTGCGGTTATTAGTTATTAGTTATTAGTTATTGGTAGCCGATAACAACTAAAAACTAACAACTAACTACTAAGCTGTCGCGCATTTAAATTGCATATTCGAGGCGGGCGGGACACCCTACTAAGTGTTTGATTGTTTTTTGACATACAATTTAAATGCCGCAACAGCTTAACAACTAACAACTGACTAATTAATCTAAGAAGCCCATTAAAGTCGAGCTATCGTCAATTTCGTTGGAGGCAATAGGGCGGTTTCCTCCCATTGTGGAGTAAACTTCATCAATGTGCAGAGTGCTGATGGCAATAGGGCGGGCACCGGACATACTGAACATTTCGCTGACTTGCATGGCGCTGGAGCCGATCGGGCGTCTGCCGAGTGTAGCCACCACTTCAAAGTCGCTGGCTTCGACGGGGCGATTGCCTACAATGCCGTAGGTTTCGCTGAGGTGCAGGGTGCTAATGCCGATCGGGCGGTTCCCCGACATCGAGACGGTTTCGCTGATGGTAAAATCGTCTGGGCCGACGGGGCGGTTGTCATGCAGGTGTGGTGGCTGATAAAGTTGAATTCCTGTTGCTTTGGCATCCGTGGGTGCTGTCGCTTGGCTTTTGGAACTGCCTTTGCCACGGCGGGCGATCGCATTGCCTTTATCTTTGGGGCTGAGACTCATAATTTTTTTCCTCTTGATTATTGGATCTTGATTGCTGGGTTCGGAAAGCGTCGGACTGTCCAAGCTTTCTTTTCTGGGCTTTCTGCTTTCTATTTCGATCAATGTTAAAATAATATTATAAACTCTAACCAATTGATTAACTAAATTGCATAGTCATCGGATTTTTGTTAAAATTTATTAGTAATAGCTACATTTTCCTATGGTAACTGCGGCAGCATCTTTTCAATTGCAAGCGCCCTTCCAGCCCACAGGCGACCAACCGCTAGCGATTAAGCAACTCGTCAAAGGCATCGAAGCGGGCGATCGATTTCAAACCTTACTCGGTGCCACAGGTACGGGTAAAACCTTCTCCATTGCCTCGGTGATTGAAAAAATCGGCAGACCCACCTTAGTCCTAGCACACAACAAAACCCTAGCAGCTCAACTGTGCAACGAACTGCGTAATTTTTTCCCGAACAATGCAGTCGAATACTTTGTCAGTTATTACGACTACTACCAACCTGAAGCATACATCGCCGTCACCGATACTTTCATTGAGAAAACAGCAGCAATTAACGACGAGATCGATATGTTGCGGCACTCAGCCACGCGATCGCTCTTTGAACGTCGTGACGTAATTGTAGTTGCTTCAATTAGCTGCATCTACGGTTTGGGAATGCCCGCAGAATACCTGAAAGCGGCTATTCCTTTGCGAGTAGGAATGGAAGTCAACCAGCGGCAAGTTTTGCGCGATTTAGTCAACGTTCAATACAGTCGCAACGACATAGATTTAGGCAGAGGCAAATTTCGCGTCAAAGGCGATGTTTTGGAAATTGGCCCCGCTTACGAAGATAGAATTATTCGCGTTGAATTCTTCGGCGACGAAATTGATGTCATACGCTACGTTGACCCCGTAACAGGTAAAATTCTGCAAAGCACAACCGCTTTAAATATTTATCCAGCGCGCCACTTTGTCACCGCAGAAGATAAATTAGAGGCAGCTTGTCAAGGAATAGAACTTGAATTAGAAGACAGACTGGCAGAATTTGAAAAACAGGGTAAACTATTAGAAGCTCAGCGAATAGAACAGCGCACCCGCTACGATTTGGAAATGCTGCGCGAGGTAGGATACTGCAACGGAGTCGAGAATTATTCGCGGCATTTAGCAGGTAGAAATGCTGGAGAACCGCCAGAATGTTTGATTGATTATTTCCCAAAAGATTGGATGTTGGTGATAGATGAATCTCACGTCACAGTGCCGCAAATTCGCGGGATGTACAACGGCGACCAAGCGCGGAAAAAAGTATTGATCGAACATGGTTTTCGCTTGCCAAGCGCGGCAGATAACCGCCCTTTAAAAGCCGAGGAATTCTGGGCAAAAGAGAATCAGTGCATCTTTGTTTCTGCTACGCCTGGGGATTGGGAAATGGAAATATCGGAAGGCAGAGTTGCAGAGCAAGTTATTCGCCCTACAGGAGTAATAGATCCGACAATTTTCGTGCGCCCGACGGAAGGACAAATTGATGATTTGTTGGGGGAAATTAAGGAGAGAGTAAGTCGGGACGAGCGAGTGTTGGTGACGACTTTAACGAAGCGGATGGCGGAGGATTTAACCGAATATTTGCAGGAAAGGGGAATTAGAGTGCGGTATTTGCACTCGGAAATCCAGTCGATTCAACGCATCGAAATTATCCAAGATTTGCAGGATGGTAAGTTTGATGTATTGATTGGTGTTAACTTGCTGCGGGAAGGTTTGGATTTGCCGGAAGTTTCGCTGGTGGTAATTTTGGATGCGGATAAAGAGGGGTTTTTGCGATCGGGACGTTCGTTGATTCAAACGATTGGAAGGGCGGCGCGGCACGTTCAGGGACAGGCTATTTTGTACGCGGATAATATGACGGATAGTATGGTTAAGGCGATCGACGAAACGGATCGACGCCGGGGGATTCAGCTAGCCTACAATAAGATGCACGGGATTACGCCGCAGCCGATCGCCAAAAAGCGATCGAGTAATGCGATTTTGGCATTTTTGGATGTGTCGCGCAAGCTGAATTCTCAGCAGTTGGAGGAGGTTTACGAACAGGTGGACGAGTTATCTTTGGATGAGATTCCTCAGTTAATCGGGCGGTTGGAAGCGCAGATGAAGGCGGCGGCTAAGAAGTTGGAGTTTGAGGAGGCGGGTAAATTGCGCGATCGGATTAAGCATTTGCGCGATAAGCTATTGGGACATTAGACTTCTGATGAAAAGCAGAGTCTGGAGCAGGCATCTTGCCTGCTCCACAAGAATTATGCGAGACATAAATGAGCAAATTTCAATTATTCGATGCAGTTATAGTCATTTCAAATAAGTATGATACCAATTTTATGTGAAGCTGCATAATACCAATTTTATATGAAGTTGCATATAATAGAGAGGTAGTGTTTATGGTGCGTTTTATGACTCGTAGTTTAAAAATTATAATTGAAGAAAGTGCAGAATTTTTAGAAAAACAACTAAAAAATACTCGTACTGCCCATCAGAAAGAACGAATACAAGTATTATGGTGGTTAAAAACAGGGCAAGTACAGCAATACTCCGGACAGTTTTTAAGCAGCCAAAGTACCATAAGACAAGACTGAAGGAAGGTTAGGGTGATTTAAAATCAAATCCCGGTCTAAATCTAACTTATCAATAAAGGTACAAAGTAGATGCTTATTGAATTCCATACGTTTATAAGAGACCATAGAAAACACAAACGACTTGGCAGATGAATGACAACTAGAGAGTTCATGTTTAGCTAAGTTTAAGGCAATTAGACTGGCATTAAAATGAAAATCAAGCCGTGGTAAATGACGAGCTTGACAATCTGACAATCCTGTAAATTGCTTGGCATCACGAAAAATAAATTCAATCTGGAAGCGAGCCTGATAATATTCAAGAATTTGTTCAGGTGGTAGGTGAATATCAGTGCTAAATAATAAAGCATTTTTGATTTTGCCGTTGGCTTGAACCTCAGAGATACAAACCAAACAAATTGGGCAATTCAAACAACAACTCCACACAATCCATGTATATAAGGAAACTCCCGGTTTTAGGTCTTTAACAAAATTAAGACGACTCAAATCATGGCAGTCAACCTTGCCATCATATTTACGTGGAGCTCCCAGTTTCTTTTGTTCAGCTGTATAGAAATAGCGCAAGTTAGCATCACTTCTTAACTTGACAATAAAGTCTAAATTTAAGTCCCGCACAGCCTCCCATAATTTAGATCTATAGTAATAGCCATCAGCCACCAAATAACGTACAGAAGTTGGGAAGTAACAACGAGTATTCTTTAGATGTTGTGCATAGTCATCAACTCTTGTGATGTCAGGCGTTGAGCTTTGAGGCTCCGGTTTTTTGCGAGATTTCTTAGAGCAGCCATTCTTCGGATTTTGTGGCAGTTTTTTTACCGGCGTTATGGGAGCACATGACGGAGTTTGTTGTACGCTTAAGCTATAAGATAAACGAGTCTCAATTTCGACAAGAGAAATCACAGAAATTTCAAACCCCTGTTCCGATTTACCAGCTACACCATTATAAAAGTAAGCTTTACCGTCAGTTTTTTTGCCACTTTTTCTTAAAAAAGAACAATCAATAACAGCAATGAGTGTGTGTTCAGGATTTAAGGCTTTTTCGAGGAAATAGTGATTTAATTGTGGAAAGTTAAATATTTTGAGAAAGTGACGACGATAAGTTTTTTCACTCAAACAACTATAACGACTGAGATGCGTGAAGTTGATTTTGCCATAGCTCAGTAAAATAGTTGAGAATAAAGTGATTAAAAACTTCTTTTGGGGTTGACTAATCCCTGGCATTTGTTGTAAAATTGATTCAATAATTTTCATAAGGCAATCTGAAGAGCTTGTGTGTTTTTATAGCTTAACCTAAAAGAGTGCCTTTTTTTCTGTTCATTTTGGGTTCAGATTGCACTCACTTTTTTCGCTTCTGTGATTTATTGCGTAAGCGTTGCTTGCCGAAGTCATCGCATCCCTCTTGAAAAACTGTCCGGAGTATTGGTACAGGAGCATCAAGAATTAGCGAATCGCTTGGGGAGAGACAAATCTACAATAACCCGCTGGTTACAAAAGTAGCGACTTGTGGATTATCGGAATTATTGGTGGTGAAAAAAGCCCCAGGACAAGTACCACACTTGACAGGCGAGGCATTAGCAGGACTAAAAGAACGTTTAGCAACCGGAGCCCCTTTCAAAAGCTACGGGGAAATTGTGGAATGGCTCAAAAGCGAGTAAATCTATTCCTGACTTATGCAACAGTCTATGCCTGGGCGCATTACCGTCTCCACGCAAAACTGAAAGTGCCACGTCCGCAAAGTGCTTTACAGGACGTAGAAGCAGTGGAGCTTAAAAAAAACATCATTCCAGCAGTATTGACGTTTCAAAAATATTTTGGTAAGGGTAAAAAGCTACGATATTTGTGTCAAGATGAAACCCGGTTGGGATTAAAAACATTGACAGGAAAATTAATTGCAGCCAGGGGGGTAAAACCAGTTGCTCCCATACTATGGAAACGTGAAAATTTTTGGTTAGATGGGGTAGTCGAACCATTGAGTGGCTGACATTTTTGCCAAGAATACGCTCATTTTAACGGAGAAGATTTTCAGCAATTTATTGACGCTCTTTCTCTACAATTGGGTGAAGATATGGCCCTTATTCACATGGATAGAGCGGGTGATCATATCACTAATGAACTATCATGGCCCGAAAATTTAATTCCGGTCTGTCAACCCTCACATAGCAGGGTAAGCTCATCTAATTTGGTATAAATTGTACTTGACAAAAAGCCGCTAATAGGCTCTATATAGGTGCACCGAAGTCAAACCTATAATCAAGTTTGAATCTTAACAAAGTCAATCAAGTTGAAACGGAGTCAAAGACAATGACAAAGGGTTTTGCACCTATATTGAAACTCGCTGTAAAATCTCAAGCCAAAAGAGCAGAAAAACGACATTTAACACCTCTGGGCGACATCCAAGCCAATTTATTGAATTATGTAGCAGAGATCCCGGACCCCAGAGTTCAA
>NZ_JAUBQW010000302.1:0-1419 GCF_036701485.1 Microcoleus sp. Pol11C3
TAACTGGTTAACTGGTTCCCAGGCTCTTCCTGGGAACCGATGTCACTCTTGCTCTGCCTCGGCCCAGACTATGGAGGATCTTCCTCCGGATATGCGTTACCAGGCTCTTCCTGGTAACGAGTATAATCATTTAGGATTGCTATAGCGATAGCTTCCATTCAAGCTGATTGCTTAATGCGAGTCCGAGGCAATGCCTGCTTGTGGTCAGCACCACCAGCCTACAGTGGTCGTGGCAGACCACGGAAACATGGGCAAAAAATCAAGCTCAACGACCCAACCACATGGCTCGAAGCGCATACTGTGATTGAAATTGACGAACATCCAGAGTTGGGACAAGTTCGAGTCCGTCAATGGCAGGACTTACATTTCTATCGCGCCACTCAACAAAGAGTCAATTTAATACTCGCCCTTAAGAATGAATCCCATGTCAAACGGTCAGCCGTTTCCACCCTTATGGTTGGCTTGGTTTGGAGAACTAACTCTACCCTTAGAAACTATTTGGTTTAAGTATTTACGAGGTTTTGGAGTCGATCATTGGTAGAGATTTGTCAAGCAACGATTACATTAGACATTGCCTAATACCAATTTTATGTGAAGTTGCATATAATAGAGAGGTAGTGTTTATGGTGCGTTTTATGGCTCGTAGTTTAAAAATTATAATTGAAGAAAGTGCAGAATTTTTAGAAAAACAACTAAAAAATACTCGTACTGCCCATCAGAAAGAACGAATACAAGTATTATGGTGGTTAAAAACAGGGCAAGTACAGGAGCATCAAGAATTAGCGAATCGTTTGGGTAGAGACAAATCTACGATAACCCGCTGGTTACAAAAGTAGCGACTTTTGGATTATCGGAATTATTGTTGGTGAAAAAAGCCCCAGGACAAGTACCACATTTGACAGGCGAGGCATTAGCAGGACTAAAAGAACGTTTAGCAACCGGAGCCCCTTTCAAAAGCTACGGGGAAATTGTGGAATGGCTCAAAAGTGAGTATAATCTATTCCTGACTTATGCAACAGTCTATGCCTGGGTGCATGATCGTCTCCAAGCAAAACTGAAAGTGCCACGTCCGCAAAGTGGTTTACAGGACGTAGAAGCAGTGGAGCTTTAAAAAAAAACATCATGCCAGCAGTATTGACGTTTCAAAAATATTTTGGTAAGGGTAAAAGACTACGATATTTGTGTCAAGATGAAACCCGGTTGGGATTGAAAACATTGACAGGAAAATTAATTACAGCCAGAGGGGTAAAACCAGTAGCTCCCCTACTATGGAAACGTGAAAATTTTTGGTTGTATGGGGTAGTCGAACCCTTGAGTGGCTGGCATTTTTACCAAGAATATTCTCATTTTAACGGAGAAGATTTTCAGCAATTTATTGACGCTCTTTCTCTACAATTGGGTGAAGATATGGCCCTTATT
>NZ_JAUBQW010000111.1:0-21581 GCF_036701485.1 Microcoleus sp. Pol11C3
GATCTCTATTATAGTTCCTCTCCCCCGCCTTTGTCAGTCGGAAAAGTCGGATCGTAAAGTCGGAAAAGTCGGATCTTGCATAACCTATCCAACTCAGGTTAAGTGAATATCGGCAAAAAATAGTTGCACACTATGTCACAACTTGTCTCTTAGCGGGGCTTAAACAAATTTTCACAGTTCATAGGGTTAAAACCCTTGCTAGACAATAGACAACGAAAATACGTCCAAGGGGATAAAATCACCTGAAACCCCTACCTATCAAAGATTTAAGGAAAGCTTTGTTTTGCCTGAAAACTTGTTGGTTATATTAATTCGGATTTCATGGTTCACGTTAGAATTGTGACCCCTCAATACTTTTAAATTTCCCATCGAATTAACATTACGGTTTACTGTACTGCTGCAATCCTCACTTGGCTGCGATTGCCCGATGTTTCTGCGTTACCCGCTTGCTTGCCGTCTTGTTCAAAGAACAGCGATCGCTCACATGAAGGAACAGCGACCGCCCTCAAATCACTTTTCCGTAAAACTCCAAACACCATTCCAGTGTTCTGGCACACCCTCCCTCATCAATTGCTCAATCCTCTCCAAATAAAGGAGAGCAGTTTTATCAGAAGGATGTACAGCAATCACCTTCTCAAAACAGTCTCTCGCAGCTTCCAGCTTATCCTTCTGCCGATATAATTTCAATCCTTGTTCAAAATCCGGTTTTGTTTTCAACTTCAATACCCTGACCTCCTCATGTTCTGCATCCAGCACCTCATAAACCGCGATCGCCTCATTTCGACCCTTCACAATCGCCCGGTCTAAAAAGCGCAATTGATATTCATCGGCATTAGTTGAATCGTCTAGCGCTTGCTGAGAAATCAACAGAGAAACGCCGTAAAACTTCGTTAACCCTTCCAACCGTGCCGTTAAATTAACATTGTCAGAAAAAGCATCACCCTGCATCCGGTTCTCTTCGCCGACCATGCCCAGCATCATGTGACCCACATGAATACCAATCCCAATCTTAATAGGTTGCTCACCTGCCTGAAGTCGTCCCTGATTAAATTGCTCAACGACTCTAAACATAGCAACGCCCGCCGCCAAAGCATCATTGCCTCCATCTGGAAAAACTGCCATCATACCGTCCCCCAGAAACTTGACAATCAAGCCATGATTGGTACGGATTTCTGGACTAACTTGCTGCAAATAAGTATTGACAAAAGCAAAATTTTCTTTGGGAGTCATAGTTTCAGAAAGCGTAGTAAAGGAGCGAATGTCAGAAAACATCACCGCCATAACTTTGCTGACGTGATCTCCTAATTGCACATCAGTAATGCTTTTCTTCCGCAGAAAGCGCAAATATTCATGAGGAACGAAGCGACCATAAGCTGTCAGAAGCTGTTCCAAATTTTGATTTGCCCGAGTCAATTCCTTCTCTCGTGCTTTGACAGTATTGACCATGTGAGTAAAGACTCGTGCCAGTTGTCCTAGTTCGTCGCTGCGTTTAGCAACCTCTGTTAGTGCATCGGGTTGAAAGGCATCTCGCTCCACCTCAGAAGCAGCACTTGTCACCTTACCCACCTGCTCAATATATGCTGCTTGACGTAAAATTTCAGCTTTAAAGAGTCCTTCAGCTTCCTGTCGTTTGAGGAAATTCAAATAGGCATTTGAGTGATAGCGAATGCGAGCGATCAGTTCCATGCGATCTGGCAGTTTTACTAAATAGTCATTGGCGCCTAGTTCAAAGGCCTTAGCTTTGATAGTAGGGTCTTCTTTACTGGACAGCACAATCAGCGGAATATTGCAGGTGAAAGTGTCTTTGGATCTTAGAAATCGGACTAACAGCAAGCCATCGATTTGGGGCATAACCAGGTCTTGCAGGATGACAGTTGGCTGGCACTCCTCGGCAAAGTCAAAAGCTTGAGTCGGATCGCTACAGTAGTGAAATACGATATCCTGTTCGGAAGCTAACATTCGACGAATGGCTTCACTAATTATGGGTTGATCGTCAATTAATAAAACTGTTATTTGCTCGTGTATCAAAGTTGTCATAAGTGGTAAAAAGAAGAAAGTCGGTATACAGAGCGAGCTTTTAACTAATCCGTGTTTGACGTTTTATTAGATGTAAGTACATGGAGAGAAATATTTACACAGATATAATTTTGTAAAGCTCACAAAAAGAGAATTTCAGATTCTATTTTGTGTAATTAATTCTGTGCAACTACTTATTTACTTAATTAGCGGTTTAGTGTCATATTTTGGCGGAGGGTAGTGCCGATCGCATCTGGTGATAAAACCTCTACAGCAGCATTCAATTCTACCGCTGCTTTAGGCATTCCATATACCACACAACTGTCCTTATCTTGAGCAATAGTGTGCCAACCTTGAAGCTTCAATACGCTTAATCCCTCCGCTCCATCTCGACCCATTCCAGTTAGCAGCACAGCGGTTCCCTTGCGCGTCCAATGTTGAGAAAGACTCTTGAAAAATACGTCAACTGATGGACGATAGGGATAATCGATCGGCTCTTTGGTGTAGCCAAGAGTCAAGTCCGGTTTTAAATATAGATGATCGTTAGTACCTGCCACTAAAACCGTCCCTTGTACTAATCGATCGCCCGCAACCGCAATTCTTATGGGCAATACTGTTTGTTGTCTCAACCAATCAACGAATCCACTAGAAAACTGAGCATCTACGTGTTGGACAATCGCGATCGCGGCACCAAAGCTAGCAGGTAGCTGCGAAAGGATGGTTGCTAATGCTTTCGGGCCACCTGTAGACGATCCGATCGCCACTAAGGGGATTGTAGATACAGTAGATAAAAGTCCACTTTGTCGCTCCAATTGAGAGGAAAGTCCACTTTGTCGCTCCAATTGAGAGGAAAGCCCACTTTGTCGCTCCAATTGAAGCGACGACGGAGACTTTTTTACCTGTATCTTTGTTGAGGAAGGCTGTTTTAGCAGTTTGCGAATTGTGGCAACTTTAGCGAGTAGCTGGTTGGCTGTTTTAGCGCTGTCTGCTCCACTCAAAACGGGCGTATCAACTGCATCTAAAGCACCGTGTCCCATCGCTTCATAAACTTGGGCAAGATTTTTTTTAGCACTGGCTGTAACAATAAGAATACGGCAGGGAGAGTGTTTCATAATCTGACGGGTTGCTTCTACTCCATCCATGACAGGCATCAACAAATCCATTAAGATCATGTCTGGCGTATCTTGAGCGCACTTAGCAACTGCTTCTGCTCCATCCCGTGCAGTCCAAATCACCTGGTAGTCAGAAACTGTCTGCAAAACCCGTCGGAGTGCAGCAGTGGCGATCGCCAAATCATTAACAATTGCAATTCTCATAAGCAGATCCCCCTAAATTAAACGTAAAACACGGATGAGTCAGTCGATTTTAGATTTTAGATTTTAGATTTTAGATTTACCCCACAGATAAATCAGGGATATTGAACTTTGGTCTAAATTTTTTATCTTTCCACGACTTAAGTACGTGGCACGGTATCCGTTTTTGGGCTGGGTCAAAAGCTCGGTGTCTATGCCTTCTTCCTTCTGCCTTCTTCATTCTACTTATCAACGCCCAATTAAATTCACGACGGCATCAATCAGGGTGGCATCATGAAAACTACTTTTAGTTAGGTAGTAATCTGCACCCGCTTCTAAGCCCTGAATCCGATCCTCCTCGCGATCGCGATAAGACACAATAATCACAGGAATGGAATACAAACGGGAATGGTTCTTCATTTGCTTCACCAGTTCAATCCCATTCATGCGTGGCATATCAATATCACTAATCACTAAATCGTAGTGGTTAGTCCGAACAGCATTCCATCCCTCCATCCCATTGACAGCAATATCCACGCTATAGCCGCGATTTTCTAGCAGCTTACGTTCCATTTCCCGCACCGTGATCGAGTCATCCACTACCAAAACTTTCTTGCGTTTGTCTTTAACGACTTCAGTTACCTCGCCTCCCACCTTTGTTAATCGTCCGGCGTTGAGGATAGCATCGATCGATCGCACCATATCAGATATATCAATGATTAGAATCGGCGATCCATCTCCCATCAGAGATGTGGCGCTAATATCGGGTACTTTGCCTAAACGCGGATCGAGTGGTCGAACCACTAAATCGCGCTCACCTAGAAACTTGTCCACCACTAAACCATAGGGATTCGATTGATCGCTGATCACAACCACAGAGAGCGAACCTGGATTAGGTGGTGGTTCAGGTAATTCTAGAACTTGATGGGCAGCGATTAAACCAATATTTTGTTGATTCATCGTAAAGTATTGGCGATTTTCCACCTCCGAAATGTGCGATCGGTCCACCATGACGATCTGATCGATGCGAGCCAGCGGCACCGCATACGGTCTGCCAGAAATTTCCACCAACAGCGTGCGAACCACCGACAGCGTTAGTGGAAGTTGAAAGTGGAAACTCGTTCCTTTGCCAGATTGAGACATGGCACGCACCGTCCCGCCCACCTCTTGTGCCATACTTTTAGCAATATCCAGACCCACACCTCTTCCAGAGATTTCCGTTACCTGTTTAGCGGTGGAGAATCCAGGTAAAAAGAGAAACTCCATCAATTCAGCATGGGTGAGCTGGGCTGCCATTTCCGAAGTTGCCAGGTTTTTGTTAATCACCTTTTGGCGCAACTGCTCTGGATTGATACCTCGCCCATCGTCGGAAATGGTAATTGCTAGCATTCCACCCCGATGAAATGCCTCCAGTCGAATCATACCTTCAGCCGATTTTCCAACAGCAATCCGTTCGTCTGGTAGTTCAATTCCGTGATCCGTTGCATTTCGCAAGATATGAGTCAGGGGAGCTTCCAGCTTTTTGAGAATGTCGCGATCGACCGGCGTTGCCTTACCTACAATTTCTAACCTAACTTGCTTATTCAACTTGCGTCCCAAGTCGCGGAGCATGCGCGGAAAGCCTTGTACGCCATCCACAAAGGGACGCATATGCGAGGTAATGACTTCCCGGTAGAGACGATCAGACAGATTAGCAGTCCGTTGGGCATATAGCTCCAGTTCCCCCAAGCGCTCGCCCAGAAAGTCTAGACACTCTTGTTCTTGGTTTCTTGCTGCTTCTAGATACTCCTTTCCTTCTGGCTGATAGACACCGCGCTCAAGGCTATCCTGCAACTGTTCTAGCGTTCTGGAAATTTCGACCATCCGCCGTTTCAGGGACATCATGGAGTCTGCATAGGGTTGCAGCCAGTTGGCTTCAATCAGTGACTCACCTGCGAGCCCCATAATTCGATTTAAGTTCTCAGCACTGACTCGCACTACGCGATCTTGAGTAGCCGCGTGTTCTGATGCTGAAGAGGAAGATTTACCCCGCTCTGGACTTTCCTGTACCATCACGCCTGATGGCGATGCTTCAGCTTGATTGATCGCGATCGCGGTAGATGAAGATGTGGACTGAATGCTAGATTGGTTGGAAATTTCTAGGGATGATTCGGAAACTGTAGAAGCGACTGAAACACGGGACTGAGAAACTATATTTTCCTCTTCTCCATCTCTAACTCCCCCGCGATCTAGTTGGGGTGCAGCTCCAGGGGTCAAAAGAGCAGCGATCGCCCCTCTTGTTATTTCAAATTCGGCATTATGTTCTGCTAACCAACTCGCTAATTCTGCATCGCTTACTTGACCGATACCTTCGAGCAAATCCACACCTTGAAGCAGCACATCGACGCAATCGGCATTCAGTACCACTGTCTTGTTCTGTGCTGCCACAAAACAGTCCTCCATCACATGAGCTATATTGACTAACGCATCGAGTCCAACAATGCGAGCAGCCCCCTTAATCGAGTGGGCTGCTCGCATTAATGTTTCCAATGCCTGCGTCGATTGAGAATTGCTTTCCAATGCCAGCAATCCCTGATTCAAGATAGCAACCTGTGCTTCTGCTTCCAGGCGAAATAAGTCCATCATGGAGTCATCGCCAGTCAGCGTCGCTGTTACATCTGGGGGTGCTGTAGGCGTTGTTTTTGTAGTATCCAGTGCCGCTGACACAACTGCGGGTGCTGTAGAGGTTTTTGTAGTATCCGCTGCCGCTCTTACATCTGGGGATACTGTAGGCGTTGTTGTGATAGTGGGGTTGGAGGAAAGGGCGATCGCCCTTTCTTCGTGTCCTGCGTTATCAGAAGGGATAAGTTCAGAAGGGATAAGTTCAGAAGGGACAACTAAAGTTGTCTTTGGTACAGACTCAGAAGATGTCGTCTGCTCAGTTGTGTCCTGACTAAATGAAGACACATCAGTAACCCCTTCGTTCGCCTGAACTGAAGAAACAGCCATCATGTTAACTTCAGAGGACAAGACGATCGAAATAGCTTTTTGGGTCGTTGCCAAATCCCAGGAATGCTCCCTCATCCACCGCTCAAGCTCCTCCTCTGTCACTTGGCTCATACCCAAAAGCAAATCGCCCGCATGAAGTAAGACATCAATTTGCTCATCACCTAGGGTAACAGTCTTGTTCTGAGCGGTAATCAAACACTCCTTAATGAGTTGCGCCAGATTGGAAATCGCCTCCATCTTTACAATTCGAGCAGTTCCCCATACCGAGTGGGCTGCCTGAATTGCTTGCCCAAGTTCGAGCATAGAGAATGGTTGCGTTTTGAGTATAGAAAGCACTTCCTTTAGGATGATGACCTGAGTTTCAACTTCCTGACGAAATAGCTCCAACTTCGAGTGATCGCTCATAATCCGCTCCGTGTTCTGCTACAAAATTTTGTGATTGAGAGTGTAGAACAACAATTCCGAATCGAGATAATTGACTTGATTGCCATGCCAATGAATAATTCCCTGGGTGTAAGCCTCAGTGGCTTTAGTAATCACAATAGGGGCATCTCGTAATTCATTTAGGTGGAAGCGGTAAACTCCATGAACTTCATCAACCGGAAAGACCCACTTATCGTTTCCCTGCCCTGCCATCATCATTCGTTTGGCATTGGCGGATGTGACAGTGGAGGAAGTCTCCTTAGCCGGTTCTAAATTCAACAAATGACTCAGGGAAGCACAAAGCAACGTTTCCCCGCGAATATTCACCAATCCCAAAAATAACTCGTTGCTGCGATGGGGCAGAGGTTGAATGACACAAGGAGGGGTGACTTCTTGCAGAATTCGGACTGGAAGAGCTAATCGCTCATTCCCAAGTCGAAAGATCATGACCGAAATAGCTTCTGCTCTGTGGATGACTATTTCATCGCCTTCTACGTCCTCGTGGTCTACGGGTGTTTCTGCCAGAATATTGAGCCACTCGTCTAAGTAATTCAGTGGTGGTTCGCGTTCTAGCAAACTATCGCCAGCTTCTGCATAAACTGGGCATTCATAGCAATGTATCACAGTTGCTAGTTGACCGCATGACCGATCGCCCATTACCCCAATTTGATTCCAGCAGTCATTCAGGGAGCTTTCTACAGTCAATGGTTCACTCCAAGGGTTAGTCATAACTAATTTAATTGTTAAGTAAATTCACCTAATTAAACGTAATGTCGGGCTAAACAGTTTGCTGTATAAGCATTCTTCACCTCGCTCTTCTTCCTTATTCCTTCTATAGCGGTTGTCAAGCGTTGTGAGGTATGGGGGCGAGTCCAATGCCTATGCCCAATGCCCTATGAACACCTCATGTTACTGAGAAAGGCTATAGTTAATCGTCTTTACCGATAAGTCTTAGAGTGGGAGATCTCTTTCCGTAATCCTTGGGCTGCATCATCCAGTTGTTCCAAGGCACTATTCGTTTCACGTAAAGCATCCACTGTTTGATGGGAAGCTTGACCGAGTTGCTCCATTGCCTCGCTAATTTGCTGCGCCCCCTCCGATTGGTCTTCAATGCTTTGACTGACTTGTTCAAATCGAGGTGGCAAACTCTGTACTTGAGTGATGACTTTCGCAACTTGGTCGCTAATCTTGCTGACTCGATCTACACTATTGCTCACCGAGTGGTTGAATTTATCCATTTCCATCACACCAACCGTAACCGCCGATTGCATATCTTTTACGATTTGCTCAATTTCGAGCGTAGCGACTGCCGTCTGATTGGCAAGTCGTCGAATTTCTCGCGCAACAACCGCAAAGCCCGCACCATATTCTCCCGCTTTTTCTGCTTCGATAGCTGCATTCAGTGACAGGAGGCTGGTTTGGTCTGAGACCTTTGTGATTGTGGTCACAACATTGCTGATGTTTCCGGCTTTTTTATTCATGACTCCTAGTTTGGAGGAGATAGAAGTCGTTGCGTCCACCAGTTGCCTCATGACATTTTCCATCTCGGCGAGTTCATCCTGACTGTCGTTTGCAGAGATGGCGGTTGTTTGAGCCATCCCAGCAACTTGTTCCATTGTCTTTACCAAAGTTCTGGAGGTTGCAGCAATTTCCTGTGCAGTGGCGGTGACTTCGTTCGTGGAAGCAAGTTGTTCAGCAACAGTGGCCTCCAATTCTTTACCAGATGCTGCAATTTGAGTTGCAGAGGTTGTGATTTGCACCACTGACTGTTGCAAGCTCTGAATCAGCGCATTACTGAGAAATCGTCCTAAAAGAATTGCTACCCCAGGGCCGAGCAGCATAGCAACAATTGTCCAAAACTGTGATTGGCTAATAGCTTGAGTGGCATTTTTTTCTGCTAGAGTAGCAGTGTCTTCATTAATTTTCAGTGCCTCTACAAGCGCTGCTGTTGCAGTCTCAAAGGAGACACGATTTGTCTTGGCACGATCGCGTAGCTGCTCTAAAATATTAGCGGCATTTCGAGCCTTTGCTATTTCTATAGAGTTATTTGGATTTTGACCCAGCAACTCCACTTCTCTGGCATAGGGATGCAGAATTCCTAAACTTTCAAATTGCTGGTTGAATTTGAGAAAATCTTCATGACCGCTTTTCCATCTATCCCAGTTACTCTGGAGGTTTTTATAGTTTCTATTCTCTTCTTCCGTTCGAGGAGTTGCTTCATATTGCTTAAACCCTTCATCGATCTGATTCCAAGCTTTTTTGATTCGCTCTAACTCAGCTTGTCGTTCCTGGGCGGTTAGTCCAGCAATCAATAAAGCTCGTTCTGACGATTCAATCTGGGTTTGGCCTTCGTTGACTTTCCACAATCCAACCAGGCTCGGCAAACTATTATTACTTAAGGTATCGATGTTGCCACTTAAGCGAATTGTAGAGATTAAGCCTACTAGCGCTACGATCAGAACCAATGCTCCCATGAAATTGAAAGCAGTTTTAATGCGACCTTGTAAAGATTGATCTTTGAACACGTTATTCACCATAAATACTGCCTCATTGTTATTCCCATCATTGGGGAGTTTGCTGTATCTTTTGAACTCGCTGCTTAAGAATTTCTGCACCCACAATATCGCCACGATGTTCTTTCAAAAGAGATAGATGTATCAGGGCTTCGTAGCAGTTAGGATTAAGGTAAAGTGCTTTCTGAAAACATCGCTCAGCTTGAGCATTTTCAGTTTTTGCTTGATACAATGTACCCAGTAAAGTATACGCTTCAACATTAGTAGAGTTGCCTGCCAAATATTCTTGGCAATGATTAATTGCCTTTTCTACTTGCCCGACATCCGCTAATTGTCGAGCCAGTTCCAGCCCCGAATGAGTTTTGGTGCTGCTGACTTTCTCTGTTGATTGGATTGCTTTAGAAGGCAATTGAGAAGTAGACTGACGGGTAACGATCGCGGTAGAGGAGGTATTACCTGCTAGAGTTCGCGACTGTTTAATCTGGGTTATGTGAGTTTTGTTCAACGGTAAGCTTTGCTTTAATTTAGTAGATGCTGAAGTCTCTATCAATGGCGACTGCAATTGCATGATATCAGATTTTCGGTAAGCAAATGTAAAGGATTGTCGAATCGACATAAAGGGATGGCTGGGGACTTTTCCGGTTTCAGCCGCTCCGACGAAAAGTAATCCGTTCGGAATTAACAAACGATCCAGGGTATTGAAGACTTGAGTAGAAGCAGTGGGTTCCAAATAAATTAATAGATTACGACAGAAAATAATGTTATACTTGGTTTCGCTAGTGTTAAAGATATCTAAAAGATTGCCCTGGCGGAAATTGACTATATTCCGAACGGGTGCAATAATTTCATAGCCTGCTACTGTTTGTTGAAAATAACGATCTCGCTCAATCCAGTCTTCGCCCCGAAATGAGTTTTTCCCATAAATGCCTCGCTGCGCTTTGGCGATCGCCTGTTTGCTAATGTCGATCGCATCAATGCTGAACCGATTTACAGACAAGCCAGCCTCCAGTAGCGCGATCGCCATTGAATAAGGTTCTTCGCCACTGGAGCATGGTACGCTTAACAGACGCAGTTTGGTCGAACCTGATTTCTTTAACCATTCAGAGCGGACGTAGTTGATGAGCAAATCAAAGGGTTTGCGATCGCGAAAAAACCAGGTTTCTGGAACTACAATTTTTTCTATGAGTTCTTCTAATTCTTGGCGTGAGGTTTGTAAAACTTTGAAATAAGTATCTAAATCGGGTAAGCCACAAGCTGTTTGACGAGTTTGGACGGCTTTGGCAATTTTGTGAGAGCCGATGATATTAGCGGCAATTCCAATTTTTTGACTTAACAAGGTTTCAATTTTTGCTAGGCTCATCTGTATTTGGCGCTCCTGCTGCTAAATAAAGGTGTCGTGCATCAGTGAATAGCTGATCCAGGTGAATTCGCTGAATCATGCCGTTTTGATCGAGAATCATTCCGCCTAAGTAAGGTGCTACGTTCATGCGAGCATCGGAATTTACTAATTCAGTTTCTGGCTTATCCAATGTCTTGATTACCCGTTCCGCCATCAATCCAAGGTATTGCAGCGTATTATCGTTAGTGGAAGAGCTGACCATAATAATCCGCGTACTCAATTTAAAGCCGCTTGGTTTCCCCTGAATCAGATGGCAAAGGTCAATAACAGGTGCGATTTTACCTCGGTAGTTAAACAATCCTGCGACATAATCTGGTACATGATTGATCTTCCTGAGAGGTACTCTAGGAATTACTTCTACCACGCGAGAACTCTCGATGGCATAGGAGTCTTTTCCAATATAGAAGAGTAACATTAACATTGTAGTGCTTGTTGCTTCCTCAAATAGTAGGTATAAATACAGAAGGCTTGAAGATTAAAAAATACACCAAAAAATAGTTTAAAATTTGCTAACTTTTTGACGATAGTACCTAATACAATAGTCCCTATTTAAGGTTACACTCATTCCCTAGGAGTGTCAAGGATAATCTGGACATTGTGACCAGAAATGGTGAACTCGTTCTCAACACCTGTCTTTTCAATTATACTATTTATGTAATGCTCCAGCTTGAAGAATGTAATCAATACTTCAAGTGGTGTATCTTCGGCGGTAGGAGTTTTTGAATCTATCTCTTGAATTGTTTTCGGATTTAAATATTGAAAGACCTCATAAGTCAGAATTTGAATTGCGTCTGCTGGCAAATGTTCAATCTCACTGGCATATCGAGTCAGCCGTGACTTGGCAAAGCTGATTTGGAAGCGAGCACGCCTCAGAAGGCGCTGCCGGATATTCTCGTAAAGTTCTGGATTCTCCGAAGCCAAAGTTTTATGATTTAATAAGATGGGAATGACATCGGGATTTTCTTCTAAGAACAAAAGACTACCTTCTCGCTCATAGGCTGCTACTCCTTCCATTCCCAATGCTCCAATATCCGCTAAGGCAATAATTATCGCTAGAGCTGATAGAGGTTTGCTGGAGTCATAAAGAGCAGGTTGATAAATCGCTTGCTCGGATGGCTCGTATATGCAAATGGTGGCTTCGATTGCGTCTCGAATAATCACTAAATCTGCATCCGAGAACCGTGCAAGACTATTTAGATTCTCGTCGCCTTGCTCTTGATTTAGAATATCAATGTATTCAAACAACTTTTCAATTGTTGCTGTCTCACTTACACCCATCTCGCGTCGTCTGGACTTGTGAGGTTGGGTTTCAGGAACAAAAAGTTGCAGCATATCATGGGCAGTTGCACAAATATCTAGTAGGAGTTGCATTCGTGCCATATATTCGGGCGCAGCATTGTCCTTTAGGGAGGTTTCCCAATAAGGACGGATGGCTTGAAAAATAATGTTCGCTCGGTGCTGTACGTTATTAATATGCTCGCGAGTGTGATAGTAAAGCTGCTTTTGAGCAATTTCTCGATCGAACTCCTCAAGAGCTAAGTTTTTGAGTCTAGCAATCGCCGACGCAAAGGTAATGGGAACCCCTTCTAAGTTTTCTTCAGAGTGGTCTTGCGATTGGAAATCTTGAGAATTTAACGTACTCATGTCAGGTCAACTCCAAAACTACGTTGGCAAAAATAAATTTATTAGCAGCTATCCTCTATTGAATTCCGCTCCACTCGCGTAAGAACGGTAGCAAAAAGGTAATCGGCGCTTGTTCTTCCACCTTCACCCGCAGCGCTGTCGTAGTTCCCGGTGTCAATTTCATATCGGGTCCCTTCGACGATGACCACTTGTAGCCACTAACATTACTGGGTTCTGATATTAACTCTGCAATCACCTCCACCTTGGCGGTTTTTTCGGTGAGTCTATCTGCCAGTTCAGCATTACCCAATTTTGAAGCGGCTCTGGTTGATGTAACAGGATAGGCAGACACGGATTTTACCACTGCAACAATACCTCCAAATCGCTCCCGCTTGACCGTATCGGGTGTAATTTGAATCTTCATTCCTGGCTTGATCCGTTTACCATTTTTCACATCAAAGTAGGCGATGCTAGTCATATCAGCTTTCCCTTGCTCTTGAGTTTGCAGAGCACCGAAGCGCATACCAGGACTGACCACTTGTCCAACTACAATACTGACTTCTAGAATGCACCCCTTTTGGGGGCTTTGAATGAAGCTACGCTCCTTAATTTGCTGTTCTAGTTGGGCAACGGCGCGATCACCCTCAGCAATTTCGTTTTTTCGAGCGTTAGATCCTTGTAAATTGTCTTGTTCCAAACGTTTGCTGCGGGTGTTTAACTCTTGTAGCTGAGATTGAATTTCTGAAATTTGACTGCGATTTTCTCTAAAAGACTTTTCAACCATAATCTCCTGGCTATTGAGTTGCTGCAATTGAGCTTGAATGTCAGAAATTTGGTTGAGACTTTCTCGAAAAGATTTATCAACCCCTACTTCTTTACTACTTAATTCTTTTAACTGAGTTTGAATACTAGACATTTGATTACGGTTTTCTCGATAAGCCTTTTCCGCCTCCAAAACTGTATCCTCTGAGATCGCGCCTTCAGTTTGAAGATCCTTTCGAGTCTCTAGCCTCTTTTTCAGCACTGGATTGATCTTAGAAACATCCTGAAGACTTTCCTCAAGGGAAAGACGCTGCTGTTTAATAGCACTTAACTCTCGTTCTTTGGAAACAGAGGCTAATGCCTGCGTATTCTGAAACCGTTGTTGCAGAGTTTGGCGTTGCTGTCCAATAGTAGCTAAAGCTCGCTCCTTGAGAACCCCAGACATGGCTTGAACATCTTGCAACCGTTGGGTCAGATTTGCCCTCATTGCTGCGATCTCTTTTTGCTCCAGTTGGGTACGCTGCTCTTGAAGTGAATTAGTTTTTATATTTTGTACAATTAATTGCTGGCGTTTAGCTTGTTGGAGTTTCAGTTGTTCCTGTAACTCAGTGGGTTTAATCGTCGCTATAATTTCCCCTTTTTTAACGCATTGATTATCTTTAATGAGTAAAGATTCTAGTTGTCCGGCAATCGGTGATTGTAATTCTACAACTCGTTGCGGTGAAATCAATACTCCTTGTCCCGTCACGGTGATAGGAATTCTACCAACCACGCTCCAAACTAGCGCCATCACCATAAATCCCCCCACGGCTATAGCTGGGATAAAGTCTTTGGTTTTGACCACTTGCATGAGTTGGTCAAGCCGTTCGGGAGAAGCAACAGATTCGAGAGATTGCTGTCGATCGGGGGAGTCATTTATATCTGAAGGACTCATAAAATTTAATTCCGTTGTAGCCGATTCATCATCCACTTAAACCGAGTACCTGCCAGCAGGGTTGGTTCCAGCACATCTAGAGGAATTTCATCTTCATACTCAATGTCATCGGCTAATTGTTGATCTTGATTGTAAGCTTTTTGACCAAAACCGCGTTGTATTAAGCCTTCACGCAACCGATCGATTAACACGAGAGAAATGGCACGATAAAAGCGAGTTGCAAATCCGCGATCGCGTTGTATTTTTTCTCTTAACATCTGTTGCGGTACGGCTAAGACCACTGAATTCTCAGCACATTTAATACTGGCAGAGGCGTTCCCTGCTTCTACAAAAGACATCTCACCGACAATTTCTCCACTCGCCCGTCGTGCCAATTCTTTTTCCACTGGTTTTCCCTCTACCATCATGGAAAATATTACTGCCAAATTGCCTTGTAACAAAAAGTACAAGGCTTCCACGGGCTGATCTTGTTGAATTAACGACGTTCCAGCGGGAGCATTTTGTTTTTTGCCACGAGTTACCATCCAGTCGATATCATTGTCATTAAGGATGGCAAAGAGAAATAAGACTTTTCGCAATGCTTGTCCTGGGACAATTTTGTTCTGCGCTAGTAATTTAGAGAGACTTCGTAGGCGGGAGGATAAGATGGCGGTCAGTTCTTGGTAAAGTCTAGCCCCAAAATCGGGATCTCGCTCCATCTTTATTTGTAACTGTCGTTTGGATAAAGCTAATACCAGAGAGGGCTCTACGGTTTTGACAGTTGCAGAGGGGAGGCGATCGTCTATGAAGGACATCTCGCCAAGTATTTCACCTTTACTGCAACGAGCAATTTCTTGATCGTCTTCGGAATTGTTCTGGGAAATAAAGACTGCTACAGTACCGTCGAGGATGAAGTAAATTGAGTCTGAGTGCTGACCCTCTTGAATCAGCACTGTACCAGCCGACACTTTTTTATGAGTGCCCGTTTGAGCCATCCACTCTATATCGGGTGGTTGCAGAACTTTTAAGTTGTTGAGTTGGGTAAGTACAGGTGGCATGGTTGAAACTAAGGAGAGGGCGGTTTTGTTTAGATGGGGCGATCGCATTGTAAAGCGTGGATAAAAGCGGTAAAAAAGGTGGAATAATTGCAGTTTTGGCTGATAGATACAGTAGAATTTGTGGAGGCAAGTTATCGAATTTTTCCCTTCTTCAGTTTTTCACCTTTCCTTGCTTCGCTATCAATTTGGCAAACATACCCTCCTGAGAAGCTAACTCCTCAAAAGTACCTTGCTGCACCACTCGACCCGCTTCAATCACGTAGATGCGATCGGCATTACGAATGGTACTAAGACGGTGGGCGATCGCGATTCGCGTCACCTTCAGACGATCCAAACTTTCACTTACAATTGCTTGGGTACGATTATCTAACGCACTGGTCGCCTCATCAAAAAAGATGATTCGCGGTTTCAATACCAACGCACGGGCAATTAGTAATCGTTGTCGCTGTCCGCCAGATAAGTTTGCACCCCCCTCTGATATCACCGTGTGTATCCCCATCGGCATATTTTCAATATCTTCGGCAAACCCTGCCATCCGCGCCGCATCCCAAGCTTCCTCCATACCGATTAATGCACCACCGCTAATATTTTCAAACACGCTTTCGCTATTGATGCGCCCGTTTTGCAACACCACACCCAGTTGACGACGCACCGCAGCAACATCTAAACCCGATAAATCTTGTCCGTCGTAGTAGACAGTTCCCTGTTCGGGAACGTCGAAACCCAGTAACATCCGCAGAGTGGTAGATTTACCGCTACCAGAAGGACCAACAAAAGCAATAAACTCACCCGGCTTGGCTTCGATGGTCACATCATCCAGATTTAATGGCCCATCTTCTCGATAGCGGAAGGTAACGTGGTCTAACTTAACATATCCCGAAAGTCGCCCCGGATCTGCTTTATTTAAATCTACCTCTGGCAATTCGTCTACGATCGGCTTGGCGTATTCCCACAACACCCCAATTTCTAACATATCGATCAGCGTGTTGCTGAGAGTTGTTACTCCTGTGATAAAGATACCAAACGCCGCATTGAATGCTAGAAAGGTTCCGGTAGTAATCCTATCTGTTTGTGCCTGATTCAGCAAGCTAGCAGTCATCCAAAAAATGAGGATAAGGGTTAGGTTAGACTGCAAAAGATTAAAAGTAGCGATCGCATCTTCAATCCATTGGTTATCCTGCATCAATTTCAGTTGCTGTTGATAATACTTCGCCCAATAAGCAAAGGCTCGTCCTTCCGCGCCTGTAGTGCGAAGTTTTGAAATTCCGCCGACTAGCTGAATCGTAAGTCCGCCAATTTCACCTTCCAGTTCTTCCAGGTGAGCAGTTTTCTGGCGTTTGAAATAACCAGCAATACTTGTGACAATAACAGTGAGGAAGACTATTACAGCCGCAATAGATGCCAGTGGTGGACTGTAGACAAACAGCAGTCCTAAATTTAGCAGGGAAAATAAACTTCTGAACAGAATATCTAACTTTTCAGCGCCCAATTTGTCGCGAATTTGATTGATCGCATTAACGCGGGACAGCATCTCTCCAGAGGAATACTGGCGGAAGAAAGTAAGTCGCAGTTTGAGCAGCCGATCCCACATGGCACTCTGTAAGCTGAACACGGAATAGACTTCAAACCGACCCAAATTAACTCCTTGAGCCAGTCGAAAGACTGCTACACCAAAACTAGCGGCTACTAAGGCAAAAGTGAGCTGAAGCAACAACCCGCGATCGGCATCGGGAATGGCAGTATCAATTAAGATCCCTGTTGCTTGGGGAACCACCATACCCGCTAAAGCCCCAGCAATCCCCAACACCACAATACTAAGAATTTCCCGTCCTCTACCCCGCAGAGAATACTGAAACAGCGTTAGCAAATCTATCTTTTTTTCCGGGAAAGGTGGATAAAACATATAGGCATTGGCAGCCAGTAATTTAGCAGTGCGATCGCTCAATAAAAGTCGCTGTCCAGTTACCGGGTTGTAAATTTCATAGTTGCGCTTGTTATTTATTAGTAGCGCCACTGGGTTATTATCTGCTTGAAGATAAGCGAGCATTGGGCCACAATCGCCTCGCCACCAACGTTCTGTCAGAAGTACCCGTCGAATTCGCATCCGGGAAGCACGGGCGATCGCCTCCAGTGGCTCCTTTACCCGCTGCATATTTTCAGACTTACCCGCCGGCTTAATCTCAATCCCCATCGCGTGTCCTACGGCTCCTGCGGCTGCTAGGAGGGGATCTCCGATAAAAGTAGCAATAGCTTGTTTGGGCGCAATTAGAGAAACAAAATTCGCCAAGGCACCCACAGTTGCAGATTGGTTCAGGCGTTCCCGTTCTTCAAACTGCGCCAGAGTCTCTAATTGAGACTGCTGTTCTAGTTCTTGCAAGCAGCTAAAAAACTCCTGATGGAAGTTGTCTAAAACAGTGAGTTGAGTTTGCCACGGTGTATGGCTCGAAAGTTCAGGCGCGGGTAGCAAAATTCCGCTGAGGTCAAATACGGAACTCAATTGTCTAAACCAAGCGGTTAGAAGATTGCTGGCAGATGGCAAAGTGGGATCGGGGTCGGGATTGTTATCTAATTCTGAACGATGGGAAGACAGCAACGTCGAGTCTGTAAGGGGAACTGCAAGAATACATAAAGTGTTGGGACTTTTGACTTTTGATAAATCAGCAATATCCGTTGCAAATCCAAATAGGGCTTCACCAACTTCTACTGTGAACAAATACCGCCTATATCCTTGCAAGCTGCCCTTACTGATATGGCTAACGAATATTGCCACTGGCCCCGACTCTATCATCCATATCTGTTGCGGATCATCCAGTAGTAATACCTCATCTTGGCTAACCAATTTAGTACGAGCCATAGCCGTGCTTTCATTCTTCATTTTCTTGTTCTTCCTCACCATGAGCGAGTTCAGCGTAGAATCCACCTATTTGCATTAATTCTTGGTGCGTTCCTCGCTCGACTACAACACCGCGATCTAATACGATAATTTCATCGCAGTCTTTAATTGAACTGAGGCGATGTGCCACAATCAAACAACTACAGCCACGTTGCCACAGGTTATTGTAGATAAACTGTTCGGTTTCTCCATCGAGGGCACTGGTTGCTTCATCCAAAATCAAAATTGAAGGGTTATAAATTAGCGATCGCGCAATTTCTAACCGTTGGCGTTGTCCGCCACTTAAATTTGCTCCTCCTTCCAATAGTTCGCCGTTATAGCCACCCGGTATCGCTAGAATTACATCTTGAATTTTGGCATCAATGCAAGCGCGACGAAGTTGGGAATCAGAAACTGTTGTATCCCATAGTGTTAGGTTATCGCGCACGCTTCCTGAAAATAGGAAAACTTCTTGTTCAACAGTAGCCATCGACGTTATTATCACCGAACGGGGGATTGCATTTCTCAGCTTACCATCAAACAAAATCTCGCCAGACCAAGGTTCATAAAGTCCCGCTACCAGTTTAGCAACTGTCGATTTTCCAGAGCCACTTCCCCCCACCAAAGCTACCCGCCGCCCAGGTTTAATCGTACAGCTAAAGTTTTCGATTAAGGGTCGATTGACTTTTGCATACCCAAAAGTAACGTTACGAAGTTCGATATGTCCTTGCAGGCGAATTGTAGAGGAATCCAGGTTAGAAGATGAAGTTTTATGTTTTAGGTTTTGAGTTGTAACTTTTGAAGTCTGACTTTTGGTATCGATACTGCTTTTTGCAAGTAACGGATCTGTATCATTTGCCAGTACGTCATCTAACCGCATTAGATTACCTGCTAAGGTTGGCAGGGTCATCCCAAACCCCATCAACTGATTGATGGGTGTCTGAAAGCTTATTAGCAGCGCTTGAAATGCTACCAACATCCCGATAGTTATCTTCCCTTCCATAACTTGCCAACCACCTACTGTCAGCACTAGCGTGGTTGTTAATGCTGTAAGTAAGATAGGTAGGACTTGCAGAATCTCATAGGGTACGGCTATTTTTGTATAGGAATTAATTGATTTGGCAAAATAACCCGACCATCGGGCAAAAAAGTCCGATTCTAGGGCTGAGGCTTTTAAGGTTTCCATGCTTTGAATTCCGGCGATACCTACCCCTTCCACCTTGCCAAGGTCTTTATCAAGCTCCATGAAAGCTTCTTCTAGCCAACCTCCGACTCCGAACAGCGCCAAAATGTTTACAACTGCCAAGACCAGAGCGATCGCTGTTAGCAGTGGGTTATAAGCAAACATGACCAACAGGTAAATAATGGTCATCACTATGTTGATGATCGTCTCTGCCATACTGCCGGAAATGACCTGGGCCACTTTGTCGTTGAGCTTCACTCTTCCGCCAATTTCACCCGGGAACCGTTGGGTATAAAATTCCACAGGGAGTTTCAACATATGCCAGAAAAATTGACTGGACATACTGGCAGCTAATTTAATCTGCAACTGTCTTAAATAGCGTCGCTGCTGGGAGAACAAAAAAGCCTGAATTAGGGTGGTGAGGAGCATTCCCAGCAGCAATGGACGCAGCCAGTCGGTGCGGTCTTCAACGAGGATTTGATCTACAAATACTTGACTGAAAACAGGTAGTACCAGTCCTGGAAATACTAGCAAAAAGCCAAGCAGGACACTGAGCGAAACAGCTCCCACCGAGCTTTGCAAGCGTTGTAGGAGCGATCGCAACACGCTAGGCCGTTGTCCCCCGCGCTTGAACTCCGGCCCCGGTTCCATTGCTAGGATAAACCCAATATATGCCTTGTCAAATTCCTGCAAGGAAACCGTGCGTGGCCCAGTTGCTGGGTCGTTGATGTAAACTCGGTTTTTTTCAAAGCCTTCGACTACTAACAAGTGGCTGAAATTCCAGAATGCGATCGCGGGTAATCGCATCTTAGCTAGCTGAGAAGTTTGCTTTTTAAAGGCTTTTGCCCGCAGGCCGTATTGTCTGGCAGCTTTGACGATGCTGGCAGGTTGGCTGCCGTCGCGAGAAACGCCACATTCCTGCCGCAGTTTGGCTAGGGGGACAAAGAGTCCGTAATAACCCAGCATGATGCCCAGTGCTGCTGCCCCGCATTCTACTTCTTCCATTTGCAATACGGTAGGGGTTTTAACACGTTTCTTGGGCTGCTGTTCCATTATTTGACTGAGCCACTGTTTAAACACTGCGTTACTCCTCAATGCTTTCAAGCAAGAACTTAAAAAGGTTGTCTATAAACTGGTTATTTGGTCCAGAAAGTGGGGTAATAGTCTAGTTCTAGCGCCAGAAAATGGGAGTTTTAGAGAGAATTGGGTGACTGACCCCGTACGCTGGTACACCCACACTCCCAAAGCGAAGTTAGTCATACCCGACCCAATTAGGGATATCCGTTGTCCGAACCAGACTATAAGGAAAACGCGCATTTGACGGAATGCCAGGGATTTTGTCATTGCTATAGTCAGTCTAAATGAATCGTGAATGCCAAGAAATTTGAAAAGCCTGCACAGCAAGGTTTGCTATTTTCAAATCATTTATAAAAACTATAGTGCTTATGTAAAAAATACAATGATTTGATATATAATTCTTCCTTCACAAATAGCCTTTAATCCTCAAAAATAGGGTCGGGAATTGTTGGCACCGAATGATCCAGGCGATAGGCATTCCAAGCTTGGATGAAAGGTTTTTTCTTCAAACTCGATAAAACGGCGATCTGCTTGTGAAATAGGCTTTCGTAATAATCTAACTTTTTCTTTAAATAAAAGGGGGCTTTTTCTCCGTAAAGTTTAACAAACATCCTGTAGGTATTATAATGTTTTACTCCGACGTCATCCGCATAAGATATCAAATCGTCTTCTATGTCATTTAAGACTTCCAAGGGGAACATTAAATTCAAATTTTCAACCATATCTTCTTTTCGGCAATTTAGATTTAACATCTGAGCTAAAATAGAGTGTAAAAGTCGATAGTCAGAAGAGCGTAATTCTGCCGCTTTGATAATTGCCGATTCATCGAAACTATAACCTGATAGCAAGTAAGTTTCTAAATCGAAATACTCTCCTAAATCTTTTAAATAAAAATCAATTTTTTCATGTTTTATGTTGATTTCTTGTAAAACAGACAAAATAATTTTCTGCTTAGATGTCCAAGGAGAGTTTTTAATTTGAGGGCAGCAATTGCTTTGAATTTCCTCGACTTCTTCATCAGTTTCATAAACAAGAGCTTCTACAAAACCTAAAATTGGATAAAATCCAAAAAAGTCATTGTAAGAAAGATTATAAAGTGGAAAGTAGTAGAGTAAAAACTCCCTCAAGACCCTACTAGAGCGACGCATACTATGATAAGAAATACAAGGCTTTTTAGAAGCTATTTCTTGTCCTAATATTTTGGGGTCAAACAAACCTGTGTCTATAGCTTTTGAGATTTTCATGAATGGTTTAGTTGGGGTAAACTTGCAAGTTACAAATGTTTTCTTGACGAAAAACCATACTCTTCAATTTTATTGGCTTGAGTACATCCCCTAACCGGGGTAAGTGTTTCTTGTGCACTAGCTGTAAAAACTTGACGAGGATCTTAGCGGGTGACAAGGCACCTCTAGTCTAAACAGGACAAAGGTTTGAGAGAATGGTAAGGTAAAAAAATAAGGAG
>NZ_JAUBQW010000112.1:0-21578 GCF_036701485.1 Microcoleus sp. Pol11C3
CAAATTCTGCAATTGAGCGAACAAACCAATCAGATTGGCAATATCTCTAGTGCTGTCACAGATTTAGCCAATCAAACGAATATGCTGGCACTGAATGCCTCAGTAGAAGCAGTCCGGGCGGGCGAAAACGCCAAAGGTTTTACTGTCATAGCCACAGAAATCCGCAAACTAGCAGATCAAAGTAAGAAATCTGCCGAGAAGATTAACCGCCTTGTCGATGATATCAAGAATGCGATAAATTCCACCGTAACGGTGACAATGGAAGGAACTAAAACAGTAGAAGAAGGAACCAAAATTAGTCAAGAAACGGCAGCAGCTTTCTCGGAAGTGGCAACTGCTGTTAACAATGTGGTATTGAACAATCAACAAATTTCTCTAACGGCCCAACAACAGGCAGTTGCCATTCAACAAGTAGTCGATGCTATGAGCAGCCTCAACCTATCGGCAAAAGAAACTGCTAGTGGTATTACTCAAACCAAATTAGGCACTCAACAATTGAACGATGCAGCCCACAATCTCAATTCAATTGTCTAAGTTAGTGGGTAGAGGCGGATTTTCTGTGGCTGTCAAGTAATAATATTTATTATATTGCCCATTAAACCCGCCCCTAGAGTCGCTAGTGAAAAACCCTACTAACATCGACAGAGATCTGAGTAAAGAAATAGACTAATAACGCAATTTGCTAGTTATTCCCCCTCATCCCCCAGCCGGCAACTCCGCACCAGGGGAGAAGGGAGCAAGAGGAGGATTCAAGCCCCTCACCCATCTATAAAATTTTTTCCTTTTCCCCCCTTCCTCTTGTACGAGGGGCAGGGGGAGGTGGGAGAGGGGTTGAGGAGAGGGTGAATCAATCGTAAGGATTCAGGTCACTGGACTCCTTGCTGGGTAAAGACTTTATATCTGTAGCTTGATGCTAAATAAATCTCTATTGTCAATAGATCGGGAAAAAATGTGATTTCTTGTCACTTATTGACAGTCAACAGAGCAAGACAAAAGCTCTTACTTTACCCTGAAACCCTTGCCAGATAAGCGTTGGAGCTGCAAGTTTTTTGACCTAAATCCTTACAATCAATGTATAAGACATAACTAGCAACTTACGTTAATAGGACTTAGGCAAGGAATCATTTTTCACACTATCTGTTTTGCAAAAGTAAACACCTAATCAAGGAGTAAAAAGTGAAATGTCGAAAAATATTATTCGGCTTAGTAAAGTAGTCCCGTTCGGCTTCGGCTCCATTTTTGTGTTAATGATTAGCATCGGATTTGCAACTAAATTGAGTATGGATAAGTTAGCCGAAGCTATTGAGTGGCAAACGCACACTTATGTAGTCAAGACAAATTTGCAAGCCCTAGAAAAAGATTTAGTGGATGCTGAAACAGGACAGCGGGGGTTTATTTTCACTGGTAATGAGGAATTTTTAGAACCTTACAAAAATGGGAGAATTGCCTTTTATAAAACAGTTAATGAGACAAAAGAGTTAATAAAAGATAACCCCGAACAAGTTAAAAGATTGGAGCAACTTGAAAAATTGGCTCAGCAAAAACTCGATGAATTAGCGGAAACTATATCCATGAAAAGAGCTGGAAAAGAACAACAGCTAAGAGCCTTGGTGATTTCAAAGAAAGGCAAGATATTTATGGATAAAATCAGGGCTAACCTGGCAGAAATGCTTAAGTTAGAAGATGCTCTACTGGTTGAGCGAACAAAATTAGCAAAACAGTCGGAGCAATTATCGGCAATTTTTTCTATAGGAGGTACGGTTGTTGCTGTAGTATTGGGTTCATTTATTGTATTATTTATTTCTGATAAAATTATCCGACCAATCAATCAGGTAGCAAATACGATCGCCAGTTCTTCCACAGAGATTGCTGCTGCAGTTGAACAGCAGGAACGCACAGCCACGCAGCAATCTAGCTCTGTAAATCAAACTACCATCACAATGGATGAGTTGGGCGCTGCTTCCCAACAATCAGCCCAGCAAGCCCAAGCTGGTGCTGACTCTGCACGGCAAGCTTTAAAGATCACTGAAAGGGGAACCCTAGCAGTGGAGCAAACCATGAAATCGATGACAATATTGAAAGAAAATGTCGGGGCGATCGCAGCACAAATTCTGCAATTGAGCGAACAAACCAATCAGATTGGCAATATCTCTAGTGCTGTCACAGATTTAGCCAATCAAACAAATATGCTGGCACTGAATGCCTCAGTAGAAGCAGTCCGGGCGGGCGAAAACGCCAAAGGTTTTACTGTCATAGCCACAGAAATCCGCAAACTAGCAGATCAAAGTAAGAAATCTGCCGAGAAGATTAACCGCCTTGTCGATGATATCAAGAATGCGATAAATTCCACCGTAACGGTGACAATGGAAGGAACTAAAACAGTAGAAGAAGGAACCAAAATTAGTCAAGAAACGGCAGCAGCTTTCTCGGAAGTGGCAACTGCTGTTAACAATGTGGTATTGAACAATCAACAAATTTCTCTAACGACCCAACAACAGGCAGTTGCCATTCAACAAGTAGTCGATGCTATGAACAGCCTCAACCTATCGGCAAAAGAAACTGCTAGTGGTATTACTCAAACCAAATTAGGCACTCAACAATTGAACGATGCAGCCCACAATCTCAATTCAATTGTCTAAATGACGCTCTGTCTTTTGGGCGAGGAGACTAGCAATTGATAGCATTGAGTCATCTGGACAGCGGTTCCCTGGCTCTTCCATGGAACCAGTTATTTATGGTTTATTAGCAAGGGGGCGATCCTGTAAATAAACCATAAATAAGATCACCATAGATAAAACAAAAAAAACTTTCCAAACAAATAACCACCAAGGGTTCCACCACGCGCCCGTTTGTACTTCGACAATATCTGAGCCACCAAACAAGAAAAAAATTAGGGTAGTAATCAGGCGATGAGTTCTGGTTTTTCCATATTTTTTTACGGTATTAACTGCGAAACCAATAGCAAATCCAAACCAGATTAAGGCTTCAAGATAATTGCCATTTACATAAATTTGTTCTAATAATTTAGCTTGTGCTTCCGCTTGTTGTAAAGAAGCCGGATTTAACATTATTGACCATGAATAAGCACCCCCTAAGCCGAGAAAAATAAACATAATTGTTAGTCTTATTGCTGCACCTTTTGTCAAATTCATAAATTAATTTTTAGGGTGGGTTAGGTTGTGACTATATTGGCAAAAAAAAGTTAATTGCCCTCTTATACCAATTTTTCCTGAAGTTGCACATCTCCCGATCCTCCTCAATCACTCAAATCAAGGGGGACGAAAGAATTCTTGCTCCCCTTGGTGCGGGGGCTGGGCTCTAATTCTATGCAGCCTTTGGAAAAATTGGTATTACTCACCCTACCACTACCCATTAAACCGAAAACCGCCATACCGTAAAACATTCATTATTTCTGTATTTTAAAATACAATTAACCGCAGCCTTAAAAAAGTAGACATATATTAACAAATTAAATGTACGATCGCTCAGATGTTTGCAGCTTATTGACAATAGATTTGAATGCCACCCGATCGCCCTTCGCTACAACCTTTACCCACCAAGCCTTGGTTTTAACCAGTTTGGATAAGCAAACCAGCTCGCCCTTCCCAACGGCTCCTTATCGATAGCGCAGTCCTAAAAGATTTACTTATCAATCAATTTTAATAATTGTTTCATAATTTCCGCAAGAGTACGGTAAGCTAATAACGAAGCCAAGGAAACGTGAGGCTCGCAAAAAGTGAGTTCACACAACTCGGCCGATCGCAATATCAAGTTAATCAAAAAAGTCAAATCAGCAGGGATAGTTTAAAGACTTATGCTAGCCATAAATCTTTAAACTATCCCTGCCAACCCTACGGTGTACACGCAAGTCCGATATCTGTGAACACAAGTCCTAAAACCCTTATCTAGCATGAATCTCATAAAGCCAGTTCATTCTCACTAATTTTAGGCTATTGAGAAGGAAAAACGAGAAATCAAGGTTCTAGGAAACAGGATTTGTACAATATTGGTCAGCACTAGACTTGTGTGTACACGGTAGCCTGCCAACCAGGGCTCAAAACAGTTCGCTCGCACCCGATTAGCGAACAGAAAAAAAGCGCCTTGATAAACTTCAGTGATGTCGTTACAGAAGATTATGAATTGCAGCGAGGCTAGACTATGACAAAATTTTCAGAGCAATTTTCTCGGCGTAAATTTATCGTTACAGCCGGTGCATCTGCAGTCAGTTCAATACTGCTCAAAGGGTGTTTGGGAAATCCCCCAGAACCCGGTACAACTGCCGGTGCTGGCGGCGCAATACCCGCGGCTACCTCAGTAATGGCTGTGGCCAACGAGAAAAGAGTCGAAGGAATTGAAAGCACTAAAATCACATTGGGATATATCCCGATCGTCGAAGCAGCAGCTTTAATTATTGCCAAAGAAAAAGGTTTTTTTGCCAAATACGGCATGACTGAGGTAACAGTTGCCAAGCAAGCAAACTGGGGTTCGGCAAGAGATAACGTAGAAATCGGCTCTGCAGGTGGCGGCATTGACGGTGGCCAGTGGCAAATGCCGATGCCTTATCAAATTAGTAAAGGGTTGATTACCAAAAACAGCGTCCAAATCCCGATGTATGTTCTAGCCCAGTTGAACACTCAGGGAAATGGAATTGCGATCGCCGGAAAACACAAAGGCAAAGGCCTCGGGCTCAAACTAGACCAAGCGGCCCAAGACTACATGAAAGGTCTCAAAAAAGCAGGCACGCCCTTCAAAGCAGCCTACACCTTCCCCAAAGCCAACCAAGACTTTTGGATTCGCTACTGGCTAGCAGCTAACGGCATCGATCCCGACACAGAAGCCGAGTTGCTAACAGTACCGTCAGCGCAAACCGTAGCCAACATGAAAACCGGCAGCATGGACGGTTTCAGTACCGGCGACCCCTGGCCCCTGCGGATCGTTACGGAGGACATCGGCTTCATGTCCGCCCTCACGGCCCAAATCTGGAAAGATCACCCCGAAGAGTATCTAGCTATACGCGGCGACTGGGTAGACAAACACCCCAAGGCCACAGAAGCCCTGCTAGCAGGACTGATCGAAGCGCAGCAGTGGTGCGACAAACCAGAAAATCGCCCAGAATTAGTAGCCATTACTTCTGGCAGAAACTACTTTGACGTACCTCCGGCAGTTTTGACACCTCCCTACCAGGGCAAGTACCTCATGGGTGACGGCCAACCACAGATCGACGATTTCAAGATGAGTCCGCTGTACTGGAAAGACGACCTCGGCAACGTTTCCTATCCTTATAAGAGTCACGACTTGTGGTTCTTAACCGAAAGCGTGCGCTGGGGTTTCTTGCCAACAACAACCTTGGCAGATTCTAAGACAATCATCGATAAAGTCAACCGAGAAGATTTGTGGAAAGCCGCAGCAAAATTAGCCGGAGTTGCTGATGCTGACATTCCGAAAAGTACGTCTCGCGGCGTTGAGAAGTTCTTTGACGGCATAGAATTTAATCCGGCTCAGCCAGAAGCTTACCTCAAGAGTTTGGCAATTAAAAAGGTGTGATGGGGTCTTAGCTTCGCATAATTTAGTCTCGAAAAAAACAGCAGAAATATAGGAGATTATCAAGATGGCTGTCAGCACAAATCGGAGAGGCGGAGTCGATGTCCAAGGAGCATTTGGCGAATTTTGGAAGAAGAATTCCCCAAATATCTTGCCGCCAATTTTAGGAGTTTTGGGGTTTCTGTTGGTTTGGCAATTCTTGTCAAGTACGGGACTGATCAAACTGCCGGGACCGATCAGTGTTTGGACTGACGAACGGACGCGCATATTGTTGCTGTATCCTTTCATGAACTCCAAAACCTACGGAATCGGCTTGTTTTGGCAAACTTTGGCGAGTTTGGAACGGGTGGCAAAAGGCTACACTCTAGCCGCTGCTGTGGGAATTGCTGGGGGTGTTTTGGTAGGTACAAATCCTCTTCTGAACAAGGCTTTAGACCCAATTTTTCAGTTTTTGCGGATGGTTGCGCCTCTGGCTTGGGTGCCCATTGCCCTGGCTGCACTGCAACAAAACGAACCTGCTGCTTTGTTCGTGATTTTTATCACCTCAGTTTGGCCGATTTTGATCAACACGGCTGAAGGTGTTCGCCAAATTCCCGACGATTACAACAACGTGGCGAAAGTGCTGCAACTGACTCGGAAAGAGTATTATTTCAATATTTTGTTTCCGTCGGCACTTCCCTACATCTTCACCGGATTGAGAATTGCGATCGGTTTGGCTTGGCTGGCGATTATTGCAGCGGAAATTGTGATGTCGGGGATTGTTGGTATCGGCTTCTTTATTTGGAACGCTTACCAGCAAAACTACATCAGCGAAATTCTGTTGGCGGTATTCTACATTGGGGCTGTTGGTTTGTTGCTCGATCGCATGATGGCTTGGTTGCAGCAAAAGATTGCTCCTTCTCAAGGCAAATAGCTAACTCGATGGGTTAAGGGTTGACGGTTGACGGTTGACTGTTACAGGAATTACAAACTCCGAGGCTCAGAAACCCGTTTTTTAAACTATTGTTGAGGGATTAAACAAAGTATTTTGGTTAGTTTAAAGACCTGTGTTAGGCATCCAGGAATGTATTAACTATTAGCTGTTATATATCAACAGCGAACAGTCCACAGCCAACAGCGAACAGTCAACAGTCAACAATCAAAAGTCAATATCTAGCAAAATAAAAAACCTACAAAAAAGGCAAGAAAATCATGTCTGTTTTGATTGCAGTAGAACAAGTCGGAAAAGTATTTAATTTAACAGACGGCGGCACATACATAGCCCTCAAAGGCATCGACTTAGAAATTAAAAAAGGAGAATTTATCTCCTTAATCGGACACTCCGGCTGCGGTAAATCTACCCTACTAAATATGGTGGCAGGTTTGGATCTACCCACAGAAGGATTGGTGACGATCGACGGGCAAAGAATCACCCAGCCAGGCCCCGATCGCATGGTAGTATTCCAAAACTATTCGCTGCTACCTTGGCGGACGGTCAGAGAAAACATTACTCTAGCTGTAGATTCGGTAATGAGCGGCTTACCCAAAGCCGAACGCCTGGAAATCGTTCAAAAACACATCGACATGGTGGGCTTGACGCCCCACGCCGAGAAGCAACCGGCACTGCTGTCGGGCGGACAAAAACAGCGCGTGGCGATCGCCCGTGCTCTGGCCCTGCGCCCCAAACTGTTACTCTTAGACGAACCCTTCGGCGCTTTGGATGCTTTGACTCGCGGCAACTTGCAAGAAAAGTTGATGGAAATTTGCCAAGAGTACGAAATCAGCGCCCTGATGGTAACGCACGACGTGGATGAGGCCGTGTTGCTGAGCGATCGCATCGTCATGCTCACCAACGGCCCCGAATCGAAGATTGGCGGGATTCTCGAAGTAGACATCCCCCGCCCCCGCAAACGGATGGAAGTCGTCTCACACCCCAGCTACTACGCTCTACGTAGCGAAATGATTTACTTCCTCAACCAGCAGAAGCGGGTGAAAAAGCTGCGGGCGCGGAAAGTACCCGCGATCGCCCGCCACGGCCTAGAAAAAGTCAACCTCGAACTCGGCTTTATCCCCCTAGCAGCCTGCGCTCCCCTAGCCGTCGCCAAAGAAAAAGGCTTGTTTGCCAAACACGGACTCGATGAAGTCCACCTCGTGCGGGAAACAAGCTGGCGCGGCATCGTAGACGGCATCGCCGCAGGTTACTTAGACGCAGCTCAAATGCCCTCTGGGATGGCGATGTGGTTGAGCTTGGGGGGCCACCAAAACAAGCCACTACCAACCGTTACAGCCCTCACCATGAGCCGCAACGGCAACGGTATTACCCTTGCACGGCGCTTTTACGACCAAGGAATCTACAATCTGGCAGATTTCAAAGAAATGCTCCGCAGAACACCCGCGCAAACGCACCGCCTGGGCATCGTTCACCCTTCTTCAATGCACAACCTGCTGCTGCGCTACTGGCTAGCTTCCGGCGGCATTGACCCCGACCATGATGTTGTGCTCAAAAACATCCCTCCAGCTCAAATGATCGTTGACTTGCAGGGCGGCACTATTGACGGTTTCTGCGTTGGCGAACCTTGGAACTTGCGGGCCTCGATGGAAGGAGTCGGCTTTACGGTAGCTACAGATTTGGAACTGTGGCCCGGACACCCCGGCAAAATTTTGGGGGTGCGAGAAGACTGGGCAAATGCTTATCCCAACACTCATATTGCTCTGATCAAAGCTTTGCTGGAAGCTTCTCAATACTGCGGCGATCCAAATCACGCCGAAGAGGTTTCGGAAATTGTGGCGGGACGGGAATATGTCGCCACGGACAAGAGTTACATCCAACTCGGCGATCCTAATTCTTCTGCTTGCAACCTGGATACTCCCATGCGGGAATACGCCCACCACTTGTTCTACGGAGACTCCGTGAACCATCCCAGCCGCACTGAACAGTTGTGGCACATGGTGCAGATGGCACGTTGGGGCGATACTGTGTTCCCGCGCAACTGGGTGGAAATTTTGGAACGTGTGGTGCGGGTTGGCCCGTTCAGCACGGCGGCGCGAGAGTTGGGAATGTCGGATATTACTCATACTCGTGGTTCTCTTCGCTTGTTTGATGGCACGGTGTTTAGTGGTGACGATCCGATCAGCTATCTCAACAATCTGGAAATCAAACGTGATTTCACGATGGCCCAAGTTATCCTCGATTCCGGCCGCAGAGCTGCTTAGATCGGTTTTTAGTTGGATAAAAACAGGGTAATTGCTAAGAGTTATTTGTTGGTTTTTAGCTGTTAATTGCTAGTGACCAATTCCCTGTTCATGACCTCCGTTATATCCGTTAAATCCTGTATATTGCTCGTTGCCGAACTTCTTTCTTTGCGAATCACCCACTCACAATTTCCTAAACCCATGCTCAACACCACTAAAAACCAGACGAACACCAAAACTCCAATCCAGCGGGGAAAAGGCCGCCGCCAACCTTTTTTGGTGATCGACAATGTTTACAAAGAATATCCAAACGGTTACAGGGCTTTAGAAAACGTCAATCTGAATGTAGCTGAGGGAGAGTTTATTACTTTGATCGGACACTCGGGCTGCGGCAAATCAACACTGTTAAATATGGTGTCGGGTTTTAGCCAGCCGAGCCAGGGCACGGTGTCGATTAACGGAGAGCGGATTACGAAGCCGGGCCCCGATCGCATGGTGGTGTTTCAGGGTTACGCTTTGCTGCCTTGGCGGACGGTGTTTGAAAATGTTTATTTGGCGGTTAATGCTGTATTTCCGAATAAGTCGAAGGTGGAAAAAAATGCGATCGTCAACGAGCATTTGGCGATGGTGGGATTGACGGAAGCTGCCCAGAAAAGACCGCCGCAAATTTCGGGGGGGATGAAGCAGCGGGTTTCGATCGCCCGCGCCTTGGCAATTCGCCCGAAAGTGCTGATTTTAGACGAACCTTTTGGGGCTCTGGACGCAATTACTAAGGAGGAATTGCAAGAAGAGTTGCTGAAAATCTGGAACGATCACCGCTGTACGGTGTTGATGATTACTCACGATATTGACGAAGCGCTGTTTTTGGCCGATCGACTGGTGATGATGACTAACGGCCCGTCGGCGACAATTGGCGAGGTTCTGGAGATTCCTTTTCCGCGTCCGCGCGATCGGGTTCAAATGATGGAAGATCCGGAATACTACAATTTGCGGAACTACGCCCTAGATTTCCTGTTCCGTCGCTTTGCACACGATCACGATGCCTAATCGGTTTGGGATGGGGGATTGAACAGGGGAATGCGGGAAAATTAAAGCTTCAGCATTTCCCCAATTTCAGGGGAACATCGCTGCGGGCGCAATTTTCCCGATCCGGTTGGGTAAGCTGAAGCTTTATGGTGGGCGAGAAGTTTTTTCGGACGTTCGGATCTTTTTCCGAGCTTTTACGTCTACCAGCGAAGAGACCCGATTGCCTAGCTGTCGGTAAGCTGGCATGGACAGAGCCCACCTTCGATCGAGGGTGGGCTTCTTCTTCATGTTATTAACCGTTTTTGAGTGATCGAGGGTGTGTGCATTCCACCCTTTGAACTGGCACACGCCGGGAAGGTTATTAGTGTTTGATGAATTAAGGTTTTTGTCAATATAGCGGTTTTCAGTTGAGTGAAGTACAGATGCTCGGGTAGGGAAACGGCTGATCCTAAGTCCGGCGCGGGGATCTGTGACTTTTAACAATTGGTATAAAACTGATGATTGTAGCAAGACTTTTTTAAATTTGTATTACTAAGGTTTGCACGGAAAACTCATCTGGGTCTATGTCCCAATTTACCCAGCGAATTGCTTCTTTAGCGGAGCGCACATCAGGCGGCACTCGCAAAGCGTGAATGTGTCCCGTGCTCGGACAAGTCATTTTTAACAAATAAATCGGCTCGACATCGGCGTTATCGATTTTTAATAGCGTGTATTCTTGCCAACCATCTAATTCTACTGCTTGCAATTGTTGGCAAATGCGATCGTAAGTAATTCCCTGAATTAACGCGCTCCGAACTTCTGCATTCTGTTCTTTCAACACCCATTTAGACTGCCACTGGTGCGGGTGCAGCCTACCTTACCATTCCGGCCAAATCACGCCGTGATAGGCGTAAATCGAAACACCGTCGGCCAAGTGTACCACTGGTGTTCCTCCTGCGTGCAAGCGGTGGTTGCTGTCTGCCGAAAGTGCGATCGGCTTGGAGCAGACAATGCAAACTTTGTCATAGGGAAAAATCGAGCCGCCATCCCGGACAATAGATTGAAAAACAATCGATTTTCTGCCGTAAGAATGAGGTAAATTTAGAACCGAAATGCAAAAATCCCACACACAAACTATCAAATGATTTCCGGTGCTTTGAGGCCGATCGCACGGTAAGCCGCTTTAATTGTTTCCGCAGCTTGCGAGCGATTTATTGGGCCCGTGGAAAGCGATCTCGCTCTCCACTTTTCCCGATAAACTGGAATCAAAGCTGCTTGTTGTGGCGTTAGTTTTTTAACCTTAGTCTGCGACATACCTCCAACCTTGCGGCTCATATTCCCGCTGAATTCGCACCATCCAATTACCTTCGGGAATTGCGATCACATGGTGTTCTTCGTGACTCAATAAAGCTGTCGGTGAAAGCACCCGCAAGTACAGAGTGCCGTCTTTTTCGTAAAGTTCAGCTTGTCCCTCAATAATCTGGTGAGAATGTCCCGTGACTTCACCTTCGGCGAGAGTTAGGTGAGATTTTTTTTCTCCTTCGATTTTCGGTACGGGAGTGAGAATTACGTCGCCTTGTCGGATGGGTTGCATAGGTTTTTTGTAAATTTTGTTTTCTGGTGTCGATCGATCGAGCTTTTCTACCGTAAATTAATACTACATTTGTAATACATAGCTGTCAAGAGCCACAAACCAAATTCCACTTTTTCTCTAAACCGCAGAAATCCCGCGCCGAAACTCCTTAACTGCTTCAACTCTAGAAGCCATCAGCAAGCAGCGAGACAGCAGGTTGATGTCTAAACCGGGCAGAACTTCGCTTTGGTCAATTTTTTCATATCCGTGCGATCGCAAATGATACAAGCCAAATACTCCATCCTCCCAAAACCAAACTTCGGGGACTCCCAAGGCTTGGTAACGATTCAACTTGCTTTCGTTGCCGCTAGTAAATACAACTTCGATCGAGAGGTCTGCAATGCCTCCCGATGCTTTGCCAATTAAGTAACATTGGTCTGCTTGTGCAGAGGCTTTTCCTTCTTTTTCCTGGGTAAAGCTTCCTGTGGGAGTAAAATCGATTTCTTTTTCTACAAAATACGTACCCAGCAACAGGGCGATGACACCGCTGAAGACTTCATGTTCTTGCGAAAGTGCCAAGATTTCTACCTCATTTTTGAAATAAAAAAGTCGGATGCCGGGGGAATCAGAAAACCCCTGCTCGATTAGCTTGAATTGTTGCCAATCAATCCCGGAGTGAATTAGGCGCTGGTCTTTTGGTTTGTCTAAGGTTGCTGTCATGGCACGACCTCCTTTAACTATTTTATAGCAATTTGAATTCACCCAAGTTTGCAAGCACATTGGTATGGTGCGTCTGACACAAAAAATTTGTTTAAATCGAAACGATAGATTTTTGACGCACCATACAAGTGGATTTAACTATTATATTATCCTTCAAATGCGGCAACCGAAACTCGATCGCGCCCTGCTTCTTTCGCCCGATAAAGCGACTCATCGGCGATCGCAATTAGCGCCCCCGGCTGCGACATCGGCGCGGGAATGCAGCAAGCTACACCCAAACTCAGCGTCACGTATTCGCTGACAGCAGACTTAGCGTGAACTATCTGCAAACCCCGCACCTGTCGTGCAATCATTTCAGCTACGCAAGCCGCACCTTCAATATCCGTATTCGGCAAAACTACTGCAAATTCTTCTCCACCGTAACGCGCTACTAAATCTGCCGATCGCTTGACGGAACGCTGCAGAACCGCCGCCACTTGTCGCAAACATTCATCCCCCGCTTGGTGGCCGTAGGTGTCGTTGTAAAGTTTGAAATAATCGATGTCGCACATAATCAAAGACAGCGGTGCTTCTTCCCTCGCCAAACGCCGCCATTCCGTATCGAGGTATTCATTGAAAGAGTGGCGGTTTCTTACCTCAGTCAAACTGTCGTAAGTTGCCAAATACTGCAAGGCTCGATTCACTGTTTCTAACTGCTGTTTCTGCTGCTGCAACTGACGGTTGAGCTCCGCCAACTGCTGTTCGGCTGAGTGCGAGCGCAACAAATTTCTCACCCTCGCCAGCAATTCCCTTTCGTTAAAAGGCTTTGAAATATAATCGTCAGCACCCGCATCCAAACTTTCGATCCGAGCTTCCATCCCCGATCTCGCTGTCAAAAAGATTACCGGAGTAGATTTCAATTCTGGCGTGTTCCGAATCTCCTTGAGCAAATCAAGTCCGTTTTGCCTGGGCATGATTTGGTCGCTCAAAATCAAATTTGGCTGCAAACTTTTGGCTTTTTCTAAACCTTCAACCCCGTCCCTAGCCACGGCAACTCGATAGTAAGGAGTTAATAAAATTTGGAGGTTATCTAGCAGAAAGTTGTTGTCTTCTACTACCAGCAATAGCGGTAATTCTCGGCAGTCACTTGTTGATTTTTCCATATAATTTTTGTCGTCAAAACTGTTAGGTTCCGGTAGCGCATGGGGTGTGTTCGCCCGGATATTTCCCGTACCCCACTCTCCGGAGCCGAATCCAGTCAGTCCTGCCAATTGGGCGATCGCGCTCACCAACTGATTCGCTTCCACCGGCTTCGACAAATGCCTCTGAAACCCCGCCTCCAGCGCCGATGCCGAATCTTCTTCCTGGATGCCTCCCGTCAGCGCCACGGCCGGCAGCAGTTCCCTGTGCTCGGACATTTCCATTGCTCTGATGCGCCGGATCAAATTGCAGCCGTCGGCTCCGGAAACCGTCATATCGCTCACCAACACGTCCGGCCGCGACTGTTCCAACTCGGCCATCGCTTCGGCGGTGCTACCCACCGCTATGACTTTGGCTCCAAATGCTTCGAGGCCTGTTTTGAGAAATAGCCGAATCTCGGCGCTGCTTTCCACCACCAGGACTTGCTTTCCCGCTAGGGGTTTGGAAACCGATCCGGGTCTGCTTTCCATTTTGGCGATCGCAGCAGTGCGGTCGTCGGGTGCATTTTTCTTGGCAATCGGTAGCAGCACCCCAAAGGTCGCCCCCTGACCGACGCCGGGACTCGAAGCCCAAACACTTCCCCCGTGCAGTTCCACCAACTGTCGCACAATTGAGAGCCCCAGGCCAAGTCGGTGCTGTTCCTTGCTCTGGAAGCTCTCTGCGGGGCGGAAGTAGTCAAAGATGTGCGGCAGAAATTTGGGGTCGATCCCGCAACCGCTGTCGCTGATCCGAATCAAGACACCCGACGAAGTAGGCTCGGTTCGCACTTTCACTGGGTTTGGTGCCGATTCTGGAGTGAATTTGATGGCGTTGGTAAGGAGGTTCCAGACTAATTGCTGTAAGCGTTCTGCATCTGCCAAAACGTAGCTGACGGCGGGGTCAAAATGTGTTTCTACGCGGATGTTTTTGGCATCGGCAGCGGGCCGGAGGGTGTCGAGCGCAGATTCTATGATAGACGGGAGGTGAACTCGGCCGATGTTCAGGCACACTTTCCCCCGCAGCAGTCGCGAGAGGTCGAGGAGATTGTCTATTTGCCGGTTTTGTAATTTGGCGTTGCGCTCGATGATTTCCAAAGCGCGCTTGGTGGTGGCTTCGTTTAAATCGCGCGATCGAGCTAGCTGCACCCATCCCAAAATCGCGCTCAGGGGCGATCGCAGTTCGTGGGAGGCGATCGCCAGAAATTCGTCTTTTACCCGGTTGGCTTCGGCTTGGGCTGCTTCAACGGCTTTGCGATCGGTGATGTCGAATCCGATCGCCAAATACTGACAGGGTTTTCCCTTACAGTCCAACCGTGGAACTACTGCTGCGTACACCCAATAATCAGTTCCATTCTTGGTTTTATTCTGAATGTCTCCTTGCCAAACTTCACCTTTGGCAACAGTTGACAGCAAATTTTTGATTAATTCCGAAGATTTATATTCCGAATGGAGGATGCCAAAGTGGCTGCCGATTAGTTCAGCGCGGGAATAGTTGGAGATGCAGCAAAGTAGATCGCTGACATAGTTGATAATTCCTCGCGCGTCAGTCCTCACCGCAAGTGCCGATCGGTCGATCGCTCCTTTAAAATCTAAACCTTCTTGCAGCGACGAATCTAGTTTTTTTGTAGAAAAAATTTTGCCTGAGTGATCGGGCGTATCCGATTGCTGGCGATCGGGCTTATCCTTACTTCGTTGTTGGATTTCCATTGCTTCTATTTTCCCCTGACGGCTGACACCTAATCTACTCGCATCATGATTTATTATCACAATTTTCTTTCCCGCACCGACGGGTGTAATATTTTGTATCTCTTCATCTTCCTGAAAAATTGGCAGGTACCACATCAACTCGGGAGTCCACTCAATTTTTGTTTATAGTTGGCTAAAGTTTGTCAATCTGAGGACTGATTTTTTCAGATATAGCCGATCATCGGCTGCTGGCTAATTCCCTTTTATATTTTATCTATTATATTTTACTAGGGGGAATCACTGAGAAATTTATGGTGTGGATCACACACCGACAGTTGCATTCTTGTTTGAAACGGGTATCATAACCGTCAACTTTTTTCTCACAATTACTCCTAGGATCTGGCACAAAGTCTCGTCTTCGGCAGGCTTTCGGGGCTGTGTCATTCTGCCTCATCTGCACTGAAGGAGATATATGTGCAGGGCTAGACAGTTCCCAAATCACGGGCGGGTTTGGGCGCACAAAGTCCCTGTCTGGCGATCGTCCCCAACTTCTGTTAAATTATTTTTTTCTACATCTTGACAGGTCTGTATATTTTTTGTAATATAAAATGTAATATGCCCTCAAACGACAGCAGCCAAAGTGTATTGACGCACTCAACTATTAATATTTTGAGGAAAATTTTCTATGAATTTAGACGCTGTACGCGAGCAATTTGAACAAAGAGCATTTGATTATGACGGCTTAATTCCCCGCCTCATTCCGCGATATCGCGAGCAACACGATGTAATATTGCAGTTAATCCCTTCTGAAACTAATGGTAACATAAAAGTTCTGGATTTAGGCGCGGGAACTGGCATACTGTCGGCTATGATTCTGCAAGCATTTCCTCAAGCAAAAGTCCTAGCCTTTGACATCGCCCAAAATATGCTGAAAACTTGCCAAACTAACTTGTCCGCTTTCCGAGAAAGGCTGACCTTGCAGCAAGGAAACTTTGCCGAAGATGATTTCGGCAGCGGTTACGATTTGGTAGTTTCAGGGTTGGCAATTCACCACCTCGACAGCGCAGGTAAACAACAGCTATTTCACAAACTTTTCCACTCGATGAATCCAGGGGGAATCTTGCTAATTCGAGATATTGTCACAGGTGCTACTCCCCGGCTGACTGAGCAATACGAACAGTTGTGGCGGCAGTATATGAAAGCTAACGGAGAAGACTATGCAGCCTGGTTTCAAAAATATCGAGAAGAAGATATTCCCTCCTCTGTGGAAGAGCAGACCAAGTGGCTTGCAGAAGCTGGTTTTGCCGACGCAGGATGTCACTGGCGCTATCTAAATTTTGCTGTTTTTGGCGGAGTCATCCCCAGGTAGAAGACATTCAGCAGAAGGCAAAGTTTTTGATACTTATCAAAAAATAAAACTCGTAAAAAATGGCACACAAAACACTTTTTTATTCCCGGACGCAGAAGCTAATTCTGTAGGTTCTGAAGGGCGCACATTACCGCCATAATTCACGCGTAAGACCATTTTTTACGGTCGGGAATCATTTTCCGAATACCTGTAGAGGCGGGTTCCCTCAAGCGCCCTCTGGCAGTGTAAACAAATTTAAGAAACCCGCCTCCCATCAACGATTTAACCCGCTAGTGACATTTTGTAAAAGGTGATTTAAAAGCTCAATAAATAAAGTAAAATTATGAACGATACTCGATTAGTAAAAATCAGCAGATATCTCAGCAAACACCTGCGTCACGCGCCCTCGCGCATCGGCATTGAACTCGCTCCCGGTGGCTGGGTTCCTGTTAGCACACTCCTCGATGCGTGCCAAAAAAATAACTTTCCAGTTCAGCTTGCAGACCTCAAAAAAGTAGTCGCGCAAAACGACAAGCAGCGCTTTTCATTTGACTCCACAGGCACTCTAATTCGTGCTAACCAAGGACACAGCGTAGAGGTTGACTTGCAGTTAGAACCCGCTGTTCCCCCGGATATTTTATATCACGGAACAGGTAGCACTGCCGTCGAGTCTATTCTCAGTCAAGGCATTAGGAAAATGTCGCGGCATCACGTTCATTTGTCCGTGAATATCCAGACGGCGAGCCAAGTAGGTGCAAGACATGGTATCCCGGCTGTCTTTACTGTAGATGCCGCAGCCATGCAACGCGACGGTCATACATTTTACTGCTCGGCAAATAATGTTTGGTTAGTAGATTTGGTGCCGCCCGCTTATCTCAAAATAAGTTGATTATTTTCACTTTTTTTGTACAATGTGTACCACAAAAACTGTAAAATAAGAGTAAGTAGGAGTTTTGCAAAATGAGTGCGGAAGATATGGGTGATCGCGAAAATAATTTTCATCAAAACAATTCTCCAAATAGAGGTCTGCTAGGCTCTGGTTGGCGACCTTTTTACCGTCAATTGGATTGGGAACACCTGGTACATTTAGCGTCGAGCGACCCCTTAGAACTAGCTCAAAAAAGTTTAGGGGCAGCTAGCGACATTGCCGACGCAATGGGACGACACCAATATACTTGGTGGGCAAATATTTTAAATGTATTCTCGGAAAATACTCGCTACGAAATTGATGAATTTTGGGATTACATTACTCCGCAGCCAGTTTACCCGGATTACCGCTACAAAGACGTTTTAGTTACCGAAACGCCTGTGGTGCAATTGGTCAGCCGCGCTAGCATTCCCATCGACTACGTTCTCAACAAACTCCAAGAGATTACTGTTTTTAAAGTTCTGGATTTGCTAGGGAAACCGGATGCAATTACCCAGTGTTTTATGGAGCGACATTTTTCTTATCCTCCGGAGCGGTTTGTTAGCTGGGAACGCTTGGAAGTTTTGGGTACGGTTTATGCTTCTTGGGCTCGATTCGGCTGCTGGCTACAAATTGACAGCTACGACAGGGGAAGACGCTGCTACACTCTAATTTCGCAAGATATTGCACCGCTAGTTAGCAAGGCAACTTACAATTTAGCGGTGATTCTGGGCGGGTACAAAAGCCGCGTCGGACAGGTTCACAGCCAGTTCCCAATTCGGACGTTTTCTGCGGAGGTTCAAAGTTTTACTGATACAGTTCAGCAGGCAATTTTGGATCAAAATCAGTTGGCTGTTTTGGTTAGTGGCGAACCGGGAACGGGAAAAACTGCTTGGACGCAAGCGGTAGCAAAGGAAATTTTAGTGCCGCTGGGTTATGTGATTTTTATCTTAGATCACGATGCTGTGGAAAATTTTGTGCCACCAAGTTATTTAGAGCGGATTTGTATTATTATCAATGAGGCTGATAATTTGGCTCAAGATCGATCGACCGCAGAGGGTCAACGCACTAACAAAACTGAACACATTTTGAGTTTGCTGGATGGAACTTTGTATCAAAGCGTGATAGACGAGCACGGCATTCAATTTCAGCAAAAGCTCGTAGTTTTGATGACTTGCAACACTACTGAAAGATTAGATCCTGCAATGTTACGCAAAGGGAGAGTAGATTTTACCAGTGAATTTACGCACAAATTTGTTTGAGCGCTCTCTTGCATTCTCAAGCTATCTGGCGATCGCACTGGCTACAGGATCTAATACCATGTTCGATGTGGGATTTTCCATTAAAGAATTGGGAATGACTGAGAAAGCTCATGGTTTGGATCAGGGGCCGACAGTTGCATTCTTTTGGGAACTTGTATAAAATACCCAACAATCGCCAGGAAATCTTCTGACTCTCAAAGTGTGGGGGGAAATTTTCTTGAGTACCTATAGACCATTGGTGTCAACAATCGCCTAAAACCCTTTGTCTCTCTCGTTTTTTGCCTAGTGTCGCTGCCCTCTTGCACCCCGGAATAGTCGGGGCAGGCAAGAGATCACTCCAGTCCCCTCCGACTATTCCGGCGACGCCGACGTGATCTCTGCCTAATGGTCAAACAGCAGGCGGGCACTACCTTTAGCCTTAAGTTGATAGTAATGCCTATAGACATATCCCGATCAAAAATGATATCAATGATGGGTGAGACCCTCTAAAGATATCGTCCGAGATAGCAAATCAGGGGAAAACAGCATTTTTGGTCTCAAACAGAATTTTTCAAACTTGACAGCTATGGAGGAAATCCCAAACCGTGCAAACTAAGCCAGTTCAGCAAAAAAGTCAGGGACTGGGAAGGTACGTTGACGGGACTGTCCCGATCGCCCAACAACCCGCAGAGGCAGCCGTGTCCGAGAGTAAAGACAGATTTCGGCGGTTTGTGGAGCGCTCCACCGAGGCCGTGGCAATGGTAGATTGTGAAATGCGCTATCTGTCGGTTTCTCCTCGCTGGGAAACAGATTGGGGATTGGGCGACGGCGAGGCCATCGGCCGATCTCATTGGGAACTGTTCCCGAATCTCCCGGAATATTGGGAGCAAAATGCCCAGGCTTGTTTGACGGGAGTTTTGGAATATAGCGAGTTTGTGACAGGGCGATCGATCGCATCTGTATCAGGAAAAGTCGCAAGTTGCTATGTCAGCGAGTTGGTAAAATGGGTATTTCAGCCTTGGATAAATAGCGAAGGTGCGATCGGCGGTTTGATTTTGTTTGCCTCTAAGATAACTGAGGATCTCGCTCAAACCAATTGCTCTAATAAATTTCAGTCCGAGGTCAAAAGCAAGCAGTTAGAAACAATACCACAACTAACTCAAATTGCCCTCGAAAATGCTGCTGATACAATCTTTTTTACTACGTCCGACGGTCAAATTTGCTACGCGAACAAAGCCGCTTGCCATCTTTTCGGCTACTCGGCATCGGAACTGCTAAACATGAGGGTTAGCGACATCGATTCGCAGTTGCCAGCATCGGATTGGCGAGAACACTGGGTTCAACTCAAGCAGCAAACTAACCTCACTTTTGAAACCAGTTACAAAACCAAAGACGGCGCCAGTTTTTCTGTCGAAGTTAAAGTCAATTATTTAGAATACGGCGGCTGCGAATACCGCTGCGCGATCGCCCGCGACATTTCCGCTCGCCTCGCAGCAGAATCAGCGCTCGTAGAGGCAAAAGAGCAACTTCAAGCGGTTTTAGACGCCGTGCCCGGATTAGTTTCTTGGGTAAGTTCAGATTTGCGCTATTTGGGAGTAAACCGACATTTAGCTAGCGCTTACAAAATGCCGGCAGAACTATTTATCGGTCAAAAAGTAGGTTTTTTAGATACAAGTCCCAAATTTAACGATTTAGTATACGATTTCTTTGCCAACCATAAAAAGAAAACATCTCAAGAAGTAACAGCGAGCATTAGAGGAGAAAATAAAACTTATTTAATAGTGGCTCAAAAATACCATAACAATACGGCGGCGGTATTTGTGGGATTGGATATTACAGAAAGCAAACAGTCTCTTTTAGCTTTGCAAGAATCGGAAGAACGCCTGCGACAACAAGCGGCTAAATTAGAGCAGACGCTGTTAATTTTGCAGCAAACTCAAACTCAACTGATTCAAACAGAAAAGATGTCATCTCTGGGGCAGTTAGTAGCAGGAATAGCGCACGAAATCAACAATCCAGTTAGTTTTATTTCGGGCAATGTCAGCCACGCCACTGGCTACATTCAAGAACTGCTGCGAGCGATCGACTTTTACCAAAAGTATTATCCCCATCCCGTGCCGGAAATTCAAGATTTGATGGAAGAATTAGACTTAGACTTTATCAAAAAAGATTTGCCAAAACTGCTAAATTCAATGAAAGTCGGTTCGGAAAGGATTCGCGATGTCGTGCGATCGCTCCGCTTGTTCTCGCGTACCGACGAAGCCCAAATGAAGCCTGCTGATATCCACGAAGGTTTGGACAGCACTTTGCTGATCTTGCAAAATCGCCTGCAAGCTAAAGGGGGACGGCCGGGGATTTCTCTAGTTAAAGAGTACGGGGATTTGCCGCGAGTTCACTGCTATGCGGGACACTTAAACCAAGTCTTCATGCACTTGTTGACAAATGCGATCGACGCTTTGGAAGAAGGGGGGAGAAATCCTGAAAAGTACGGTACATTGCAAAATCAGTCTTTCTTGTCTTCGGGCGGCTCGGGAGCTAAAAAATTCCATCCCGAAATTCGGATTCGGACGGAAGTTGTAGGGGACAGCGAAGTTGCGATCGCCATTAGTGACAACGGCCCTGGCATGACTGAAGAAGTCCTAGACTGTATCTTTGACCCTTTGTTTACCACTAAATGTTCAGACACGAGCACTGGTTTGGGTCTAGCAATATCCCAGCATTTAGTAGTAGAAAAGCACGGCGGTAAGTTGCACTGTGTTTCGCGTCTGGGAGAGGGAACGGAGTTGATAATTAAAATTGCGATCGGCAACGATTAATTAGCTATTTACAAATAGGAAATAAGATGGTAATTGAGTGGCTCAAATTTAAAGTACCTCAAGAAAAGTGGGAGCAGTTTATTCAGCGAGATCAGGAAGTTTGGACGGCGGGACTAAAAAGTTGGGACGGTTTTTTAGGCAAAGAAATTTGGGTAGATCCGGTGGAAAATGAGGTGGTGATGTTGATTCGCTGGGAAACTAGGGAGAAGTGGAAGTCGGTGTCACAAAGCACAATCGAGGAGTTGGATGCCAAAATGGGCGATTTGCAAATTGCGATCGCCGAAAGTCGCGAATATCAAGTTCGCAAGTTTTTGCATTAGTCATCAGTCATCAGTCATTAGTTATAGTCATTTCAAATAAGTATGAGACGCTAAACTGCACAATAAGCACGAATAATTTCATCAAGAGATGTG
>NZ_JAUBQW010000113.1:0-21474 GCF_036701485.1 Microcoleus sp. Pol11C3
ATGGGGTTGTCCACGGTTTATACCTCTCTCAAAACATGAGCCTAGTTTACTTTGACTTGTGTGTACACGGTAGCCTTAAAAAGGAGGGGGACAAGAATGCCCTCAAAGTCCCCCTTCTTAAGGGGGATTTAGGGGGATCTCCGGGGCATAAATATGTTAAGTGAAGCGTATTGAGTACAAACGCACCCGAAGCACCCCAAGTCCTGCAAACCGTTAAAATCTGTTCAGGAATCTCAACCGCGTATCGATCGAACCTGCGAGTTGCGATACCATCAGCGTGTACTGCTTTATCAAAGCTAATCGAACTTAACTTTAGTTAGCTCAAGCGAGTTGAAGTTTATTTGCTACCCCTGTTGGATACTCGGCTATCCCAAGATAAGTCCGCTATCCGCCGATCGCCAAAGGTTCTATAGTTAAGCTTAGCGCCTCAACCGAAATTACTCTCTCTAGAAGAAGTTATCTTTCTAGATCAAGAAGATGTAGGTTTAGTCAACTATTTGCCCCTTTAGTTCAGTTCGCGAACGCACCGCCACATGGAACAAAATACTTTACCCGTAGAGGTGATTCTCTCTCACCCCCGCCAATATTTAGGTAGCATTCGGCTGGATTGGACGCCACAACCGGGGAACTATCTAGATTTAGAGGGACAAACCTACGCTGTCTTGGAACGCCACCACCGCTATCAACTCAAATCGGGCCGCTACCGACTGCAAAAAATTGCCCTGTACGTGCAGTCGGCCACACCGCCGACGGAAAGAACTTTTGTAAGCGGCATCTGGGTTATCGGAGATGCTAGCTGTCGCTTTAATGCTCGATCGGAAATTCTGCGCTGTGCTGTCAATCCCAATGGCCCGTGCAACTGCTGCTGCGATTACCAAAAGTCTTGAACCATCGAGTTAGTACACAATTCCAGCTCGCCCAACCGAGAGTGCCGAGAATCTCGGCGTCTCCCTCATTTACGAGAAACTATCAAAACCAACTAGCAACTCTCGAATCTAATTTAACTTCTTCAGGCAGGCGGTAATCTATCTTCTGATAGCTGTGCAGCACGTCGCGAATGCCAGTATGAATCAAATTTTCTATGTGCAGCAACTGCTCTGAAGAACAGCGAACCTGAACTGTTTGGTTTGACACAGAGTCGCCGGAGTCGATCGCAGTATATCTATTAGGAACTCGGCTGAGCACATAAGCAATTAAATCTTGTCGCAATCCCGAAGGCGAAAAAGCTTGTTGGTAGGGGTGCTTCGGATAAGACTCCAAGATAATTTCTACTTCCTCTGTGACTACAGCTAAGGTAATATTGACAATATTTTTCTGCATTTTCCCCGTCCTCAAACACTCGTTAACTAATATTTTTGTTGCCGATCTCGATCTCGTCTGATTTCTCATGAATCTTAGCAGGCTAATATCCCACATCGTGCTTCGGGAATAACCAGCTCTAACTCGGAACTTACCTCTTCTATAACCCGCAACACATAGCAGGGAATCTTGTCCGCTAAAATAGCACTTGCTACCGCACCCGTGTGAATTTCTAAGACTGCTTCGGCCGCAGCTTCAAACATCAGTCGCTGTCCCGGAAACACTACTCTTTCAAAGTACCAATTAGGAATGTTCCCAATCCGAACGACCTGAGTTAGGTTGGTAGCATTTGCGTAATAGCACAGAATCTGGTTTTTAACTTTAGAAGGTAGCTGATATGACATTTGAAAAATCTCCCCACTATTTCAACAACTTACTGAGACTTGGCGCGGGCTTGTTAGTGGCAATTGCGAGTTTGGTTCTTGACCAAACGACCGACTTATTTTTGGGGTGTTATTCGAGAGCGCGAATCACATCCTCAGTTATTAATTTTTTTTACCATTGAGTTCTCCTGCCAACACTTAGAGAACTGGCGCACAAATGCCGTTTTTTCTGGTTAAAAAACCCGGTTTTTGTGGTATGCAGGGCCTAACTCCTGACTTATTCAGGCTGGTTGTGCTGTGGCACCAGTTGATCGAAAGTACCGTCACTGACCCGAACTCCCCTGACAACAGGTTCGTTCTTTGGTCACGGAATGGTGCTGAGATTGCGAGCGACCTTGATACCGAGAGCTTGGGGTAAACTTTATCTAAAAAATATGAGGAAATTATGAAGACAATCATTTTTTTTGATAAATATACTTTTGCCGAAGCAGGGATTACAACACTTAGGTAGAAACCCGGGTTTTTTACCAAAAAACTTAGCGGCATTTGTGTTGCTGGCTTAAAAAACCCGGTTTCTGAGGGAAGCCTGCGTAACTCTTGGATTAGCAGGCAGAAACGGGGGGTTTTTACCAAAAAACTTCGCTACATCTGTGATTTCGCGTTAAAAAAACCCGTTCTTGAGGCAAGTCTGCCTAACTTCTGGACGAGTTATTATGCCTGTAAATACCGTGATAGCCGATCGACTTTGCAGGTAACAAAAAACCCCCACTCCCTGAGATCATCTTTGCAACTTCTAGGAAATCCGAGTTTAAAGTCATACCAATTCCGAAAAATAAGGCTACACATAAATTGGTAAGCGAGTATATGTAGAGACACGGCGAGGCTTTGTCATTAGAGAGATATGCGACTTTTAATAATAGGTATAAGATTGAAAATTGTAGCAAGATATTTTTGAAGTGGTATAACCAATGACACGATCGCATTTTCCCCCAGTTTAAGACAACGGTTCCCAACCCAGAATTTCCGCAACTTGCTGTGCCAAACTCAAAGGATCAAAAGGCTTGGCAATCACCCCCGCTACCCCCAAATCAGCAAATTCGCTCAAATCCTTTGCCTGCACCTTAGCAGTCAGAAAAATCACCGGAATCCCCCGAGTAGGCACATTGTTTTGCAGCAAACTAAACAAAGCAACTCCGTCCATATCGGGCATCATCACATCTAGCAGAATAGCGTCAGGGAGTTGAGTTTCAGCTAAAAGCCTTCCTTCGCTGCTGCTGAGCGCGCTCAGTACCGTCCAGCCGCCTAAATGTTCCAGACAGGCTTGAATCACGCTGCAGAGGTTTTTTTCATCATCGATTACCAGAATGCGCTTTGCTGACATAATTAAAACTCAAATTTTAGATTAATCATCGTAAACCGAAAAAGGACTTACGCACGCTGCCTCATCAACCCGGTTTCTTCGCAGATATACCAGAAGGAAGAAGCAATCAGCAATAAAATTAATTGTTTCAGCAATTAAGAACGTCCTAATAGTCTTGGCAGTTGCTATATTTGGCCGCTCACCTACTTAAACCGAGAACAGAAAAATCGACAGATAGCCCTACCAAACTCATACTCGCCGCGTGCGTTGCGAAGAACGTTAGCTTTCGCCATGTCTTATGAAAGCAATCTCAAAACTCAAAACTTTTTCCCCCTTCGCCTTCCAACGGTGCGGGCACTGTGAAATAGAAACTGCTTCCTTCTGAGACAACACTTTCGGCCCAAATTCTGCCGCCGTGCTGCTGCACGATGCTGCGACAGATAGCCAAACCCAAACCCGTACCTCCTTTTTGGCGGGAGTCAGAAGCATCCACCTGTTGAAACCGTCCAAAGATTGTTTCTAGTTTATCAGCAGGAATCCCCCGCCCTCGATCTTTGACTTCAAATAAAACCCGTGAAGCGTAGCTATCCCGTAGGGAATCGCCCAAATCTTCAACCCTGACAGTTACTGTACTCCCTGGAGCCGAGAATTTAATCGCATTGCTCAACAAATTTACCAGCAGTTGAACGATTCTGTCGGGGTCAGCCCAAATTTGGGCGGTTTCGGGCAAAATCGACAAATAAATGTTACTTTCAGCAGCCAAAGAAAGTACAGCTTCTGCAGACTTCCGCATCAAAACCTGGGCATTGCACCAGTGCTTGACGAGGATAACTTGGCTCGAATCGAGCCGCTCTAAGTCTAGAATATCGTTGACCAAACGCACTAACCGTTCGGTATCGCTAGAGGCGATTTCTAACATATGTTTGGCAGTTTCCGGTTTATTTTTCAGTACCCCAGCCGCCAGCAAACCTAAAGAACCGCGAATGGAGGCAAGTGGCGTTCGCAGTTCGTGGCTGACAATGGAAATAAACTCATTTTTCATTTTTTCAATAGCCCGACTTTCTGTGATATCTGTGATTGTGCCGACGTGACCGATTAGTTGAGCTCTGTCGGAAAAAATCGGAGCTGTTTTAAGCCGACAAAATCGGATTGTTCCGTCTCGCTGGATGTGGCGGAATTCGCAGGAAAATTCCCCATCTAGCGATTGCGATTGGGACCACTTAGACAGAATTAGTTTGATGTCTTCGCGGTGAACAAACCGCATCCAGCCGTTTCCTAAAGCTGCAGCAGGTTTGAAGCCGCCAATTGCTTGACAGCGGGGATTTGTATAGGTACATTTTCCCTCAGTATCGATTTTGAAAATGCCCACGGGGGAACTTTCGCTCAGAGAGCGAAATAAAGCTTCGCTTTCCCGGAGATCTGCTTGAGAGCTTTCTAGTTCTCTGGTTCGCTGCAAAACTCGCATTTCTAACTGTTCGTTGAGCTGTTGGAGGGCGGCTTCAGCAAGTTTGCGATCGCTAATATCGCGCTGTACTGATACCCAATGGGTAAACTCACCATTTTTGTCAGCTATGGGCACAATACTCATTTCTACCCAAAATTCCGTCCCGTCTTTGCGGTAATTGATCAAGTCAACCCGCACCGCCTGCCAGGTTTCCAAAGCTGTCCGAATCTGATCGAGACTGGCGCGGTTAGTTTTTTGTCCTTGCAAGATGCGCGGCGTTTTGCCCAAAACTTCTTCTAGCGTATAGCCCGTCATCCGCGTGAAAGCTGGGTTGACATAAAGAATTCGCGGGCCCGGTTCGTCAATCGGTTCAGCTTCGGTAATTAACACGGCGTCGTCAGTAGTGGTGACTGCTGATTCCAACAGGCGCAACTGTAATTCTCTAGCTTTGCGATCGGTAATTTCTGTAATTGTCCCCACCATCCGCACTGCATCGCCTGCTTCGCTGTAAAAAAACTTACCTTTCCCCTCAATCCAGTGAATGCTGCCGTCGGGCCAAACCACGCGGTTTTCGTGACAGTAATCTGATCGCTGGGCGATCGCCTGATTTATAGCATTCTCCATACTTTTTAAATCTTCTGGGTGAACGCAAGCTGCAAAACTTTCATAAGTTCCGGCAAAAGTTCCCGGGGCCAACCCAAACAACTCTTCGTGTTCCCTCGACCAAACAATGCGATTTTTCTGCACGTCCCAGTCCCAAAATCCGATTTTGGTAGCCGACAAAGCTAAGCTGAGCTGCTGATTGATTTTCCGCAACTCAATGCTAGTAATAGCAACTCGAAGTTGTCGGGCTATTTCGATTTCGCACCGCTGCCAAGGCAAAGATTTTAACCTCACAGTTTCTTGCCACAACTCAAAGGAAGTGCGAGGATACCTCGGCGGGCTGTCATCCGGTTTAAATTCAATTGGGCCGTCTGGTTGACCAGCCCAGTTGACAGTTTGAATTGCTTCGGGACGGAACCACAAAATGTAATAATTTTGCATCTCGGACATGGCAAGCACCAGCAAACCGCTAGCAACTTCTTTAAACTTCTCGGAGGGCGGATACAGTTTTGAGAGAGAATCTGTATGAAAAACATCATTATTTATTTGAGTTTTTATCCAAGCAATTAATTTTCCGATTTCTACCCATCCCGGGGTTTTGCCGATGGTTGTTAAATTTTCATTGGCACACACAACTGCACCGGTAGCGCCCACTAAGGTCAGCAATTCATCTCCGAATGTAAGCAAACCTTCTACAAAGCAGTTTTTTCGAGAGATTTCTGTGATAAATTTATGGCAATTCCCTTTTAAATAAATTGCATATTCCCAGTCTTCGCTATCTTGTTTGTAGCTGAGTTCTAGATTCACAAACTTTGCTAGCATTTCGCAAGCGGTTCTTGTTTCGTAGTTGACATACTTTCGTGTTGGATGGTGACAGGCGAGCAATCCCCAGACTTTTTTATCTTTGATTAATGTCAGGGTCATGCTAGCGGCAACGTTCATATTTTTGAGATATTGAACGTGGCAAGGGGAAACTGTTCTCAATAAAGAACAGGCCATATCCAGGGGGCGACCGGTCAAGGGATTGCAGTGAGGAATTAGTTCTACAGGCTGACCGTTAATATCGGGAATAAACCGAATTAAATTCATGTTGAACAGGTTTCTTGCCAGGGGGGGAATATCGGTAGCCGGATAGTGCAGTCCCAATAAAGGAGCCAAACTTTCTACTTTGTCTTCGGCCACAACTTCCCCCGCACCTGTGGCATCAAATTGATAGACGATCGCCCGATCGAAACCGATCATCCTCCGCACTTCTTCAACTGCTGTCTGACACAGCACTTGCAGGTTTGGTGTTCTGTGGATTTTGTCGATCGGCTCTTGGACTAAATGATAACCCTTCAAACAATCGCTAGCTTCTGGGGAAACAATCGCCTCTAGTTCAACAATTAATGCTGAACTAGATTGATGCAGCGCCCCCTCAAAAAAAGACTTGCGGTTTTGACTTTTGAATGATAATCTGATACCGTTACGTTGATGGCAGTTTTCAAATAAAGCTTTTTCAATAACCTCAATTTCCTCAGTCTCGACAAATTCCTCTAAAAATTTGCCCAAAAGTTCTTCGGGATAAATGCCGATCGCCTCAAAAGTATTGTTGCTAACTTGCAAAATTTTCAACACAGGAGATTCCAGCACCAAAAGGATGCCGTGAGGTTGAATCGAACCCGGAGCGTAAATTAGTTCGCAGTCGCTGTCATTGAGAGTGCCTGTGTCTGAGGACAATATCCTTGCTTTCATATGATTAATACTTCTTTAAATTAGTCTGTGTTCTTGATGAGCTGGCAAACATCCATCCATGCCACCCCGTCCGAATCCCACAACCAAACAATCCCAAGCCGGGGCTAAGGTTTCCCAAGTCTTTCGCACACGCAGTGCATATTTCTTCTTAGTTATACCAGTTTAAAAAAAAGAATACAACTGTAGGTACGTGCTCGAAATCCATATCTTATCAGTCATTCCCTGTTCTTCAATTCTTTAATTCTTTAATTTTTTAAATCTAAAATGGGATTAGCGCTGTGCCTGAGCCAGTCTGTTTCTCAGTTGAGTCCGCTCCAAACGATTCAGGAGGCGAGCAATTAATTCCGGTTTGACGATCGGCTTGTTCACATAGTCGTCAGCACCTGCGACAAACATTTGGCGCACTATTTCCGACTCGGAATGAGCTGTCAAAAATAGCACTGGGAGCTTGCTCCAGCGCAAATCGTTGCGAACTGCCAAACACAGCTCGATACCGCTGTAACCGGGCATCTCCACATCTAAAATTAGCAAATCCGGACAAGTTGTTTCGAGTACCTCCCAGAACTTTTCGGGATCGTCCAATGTTGTTACTTGAAATCCCCAAGGTTGTAGAATCACTTGCAGTGCAGCCAATAGATGCACGTCATCGTCTACCACCATAACTTTAGCTTCAGCAGGGCCAGTCTGGTCGAGTAGTTGGGCGACTGCTTTGAGTATATCTGCTGGGGGGATAGATTTGTGTAAAAAGCCGGAAGCTCCCAAACGAGCAACTTCTATTCGATCGCTCAATTGATTGTGTCCGCTAAAAACCATCACCGGAATTTCGGGCTTTTCACTGCGGAGTTCGGCTAAGAGAGAAAGTCCGTTTTCCTGAGTTCTGGAAAATGTCAAATCCAGCAAAATCGCGTCTGGAGGCTGTTGAGAAATCGCACTTCTTGCCGCTTGCGGAGAGTTAGCGACTTCTATCTGGAATCCGGAACCGGATGCTACTATTTTCAGTTGCTCGCTCTCAAAAGTATCATCATCAACAATTAGCATTCGGCGCTTCTGGGAAACCGCAGGAACGGGATCGCCTTCTGCTTCGGGCGATGGGCGATCGAATATCTGTTTGAGCTTATCCAAAAATTCCTCAATCTGCTGAGCCGTCTCTGGTTTCAAGATGTTTTCAGCCTTGAACAAATGTTCAATTTTGCGCGCAACTTCCGAACCTTTCGGCAGGCCTAATGTTCCCAAAGAACCGACTAATTTATGAGCTTGACCCTGGGCTTCCTGGCGCAGTTCGCCGTCCAAGGTTCCGCTTTTCAGTTGAGCGATCGCGCGATCGAATATGGCTACCTTTTCTATAAAATTAGTTTTTAAATTTTCCCGCATTTGGGCAATCGCATTCAAGACTTTGAGACGGCGGTCGTCTTTGTTTAATTCCTCGCTCAACCCACTGGATTCAGTAGATAAAGTCTCTTGACTTTTAGCAGTTTCTGCTGTTTCCTGCCCAACTTTTTGGCTCTCAATATCCTCCTGCAGACTTTTGAGCCGATAGCCCAATCCATACACAGTTTCCACTAAATCTACTGTCATCCCGGCTGCTTTCAGCTTCTGCCGCAGCCCCTTGATGTGAGCGGTAACGGCTTCTTCTTGAGGAAATTCACCGGCCGACCAAATGCGATCGAGGATGGCGCTGCGACTGAAAATGCGCCGGGGATTTCTCAGGAAAAGTTCTAGCAAATTGTACTCTTTGGGAGTCAAGTGCAGCACTTTTTCGGCATAAGTTACTTCTGTAGTGTCCGGATTGACTTGCAGTTTTTCCCAGGTCAAATTTGTACTCGACAAAGTTGCCTTACCCCGGCGCAGCAAAGCCCGAATTCGAGCGATTAATTCTTCGAGATTAAAGGGTTTGACCACATAATCGTCTGCACCCGCCTCTAAACCTTGGACTCGATCGTTGCTGCTATCTAGCGCTGTCAGCAGTAAAATCGGCATTTGGCAGCCGGACGATCGCAATTTCCGACACAAACTAATGCCGTCGAGTTTAGGAATTAGCACATCCAAAACAATCAGGTCGTAATCGTATGCCTGCACCAAATGCAACGCTGTTTCACCGTCTGCTGCCGCATTCACATTGTAATTGTGAGAGTTCAGCGCTTGAGTCAGCAAACTGACTGTAAGTGTGTCATCTTCTACCAGAAGAATTTTCATGATTGTCACCTGTCCTTCCAACTCTTCTTGGAACTTTTTATCGGTTTTTGGGGTTAATTAAATAGTCTTTTTACAACTGAATTTAAAAATTCCCCACCTTCAGTATAACAAATAGTATTCTGGAAATAGAATAATGGTAAAGTATTATTTTGATTTTATTTGTTTTCCTCTCGTAATATTTCATTAGATTCGGGCTGGGATTTTATGGCTTTTTGGACTTCAGCGCCTGCTGAATCTTTTGAATCAGATATTGCGAGGAATCTTGATGTTTAACTAAGTCTTCCAACTCGGAAGCTGCTACTTCGGCGTGTTCTATCTCTTGAGCTAAAGAATCAGTGGTAACACTTTTTATGACTCCCAAAGGTTCTTGGATAGCAGTCAATGAATGGAAATTTTTTTCCGCTATTAATTCTTCCAACTCTAGCAGGGCCATTTCTGCGCGATCGATCTTGATCGTCACCGATTTAGCCACATTAGCACCCGCTCTTGCTGCCTCCGTGAGTTCGTGAACTCGAAGTTTAAACCGGCTGGCAATTTGCTCCATTTGAGTCCCCAATTCAAAAGTTTTACTTGCCAGTCTGCCAATTTCTAGACTCACTTTGCTCAGACCACTGGGCTGACTTCCCATTTGATTGGTAACTACAGCCACCTGTACTGCTAAATGCCTGACTTGTTCGATCGCCTCCCGGATGGTTCGGGAAGTGCGGTTAACCGTTTCTAAATCATTAGCTATTGCTTTGCCAACTCCCAAAATTTTCTCTGTATTGTTGCAAATAGAATTAGCACCTTGAAAAGTAGCTTGAAATGCTTGGCGACCTTCCGAAGAAATCAGTTTTGCAATCCTCACAAATCGCTGATTCATTTGAGCAATTTCTTCAGCTTGTTTGACCAGTGCCACTTGCTGGAAACTGGGATAATTATGCAACTTTTCTGTTTGACGTTGTTGGATTTTTAAAAGCTCATTACATTCGTGAACTTTAGCCTGTTCTTGTTGAAGTAGCGCCAAATACTTGTGTCTTTCAACTCGGTATTTTTGAATAAGTTTGTTAGCTTGCCCTAACAGTTTTGACTGGGCAATTACCAGAGTATGAACGTCCAAAAGGCGATGACTTTGATCTTCCATTACCACAATAATCGGTTCATAAATCAAGTCTTTGTGCCTGTGGAAGGACGCTTGGACGGCATCATCAACTTTCCAGTTTTCCGAAAGCAGCAAAGGCGGAATTCTAATAAAATCTAACAAGGCTCGAATCGGGTGTGACCCGTAAAGTTCTACGCGATCGGGAAAACTCATTTGCTCTCGAAATTTGACGCGAGAAATCATGCCCAATAGTTGTGATTCATGAGTAATAATGACTCCCGGCAGGTCTGGTTCTTGCTCAAATCTTTCAGCCACTACCTGTCCTGGAGTTGCAGCGCTCACTTGGAAGTCGTGACACGGCAGATGTCCGATCGTGAAATCGGGGGTGAGTTGAGTTGGATTGCTCATTTACCCGGATAGTGTTAAGTACAAGTTAACAAATTATATATTAATATTATACTGGAATAAGATTGTTGAAAGTAGTCAACGACCCAGCACGGAAGTGACTGGGCTTCGGGCCTAAAACTTCATTTTGAGTTGACCAGCCGGAGACCTTTGATGTCTAGGTTTTTTGAATAATGACACCAAGCGGATGCGTAGCTAGTCCCCTGTTCTGTCGTTAAGGGTTAAACATTTTTATTTGGGTGAAGGACGTGCCATTAGGCGAATCAGCTCAGAAAACAAAGGCGCGTGCTAACTTCACCCCAGCAATGGGAGTGGAATTCCTTAGTTTCCATCAACAACCCGGTTCACAAACACAACCACAAGCGATCGATTATACAGCCGTATCTCTTCCCCCCGTTTCCTCCTACCGCTTTCGCGCTCGTAAAGCGCTGAAGTGGGGGTCACTCGCCCAGAAAACAGATGACAACTATACGGAGAAATTAGCTCTCTGGCTCCGGGGCCTTCTTTTACCTACTTTCTGACTACTGTCATCTCAAGTCTGTTGGATCGGTCGCGCCTGCTATGTGCCAGGTTCCGTCCTCACAAGAGGGGCCTTCATATTTTGTTCTTTAAAACAACCGGGAAAATATCTAGATTGAAACCAAAAACCTTAAATCGGACTTTGCCGCTAGCAACCTTTGAGGCTGCTTACGAGTTGTTACAGCAAATGGCTGAAATCCCAGGGGCGATTTGGCTGGCCGACGATGCGATCGCTGATTCTCCAAATCGGGAAAATTCGTCGGAAAGGTTTGCAGCAGTGGTATCAGAGCATTTTAGCGCGCTGCTGCGGGGCAATCTATTAGATGAGTTTGCAACAAACGGATACAAGCACAGCGAAAAAAATCTCAATTCGCAATTGAATGTGCAGTTGACTTTCGACCCCGGGGCGATCGCCAATTTCCTCTGTCCCCTCGCAGACAAACTCGCAGAAATAACCCCCGCACCCTCGTGGCAAATTGACATTCGCGCTCTCAAACAAGCAATTAAAAATATACAGCCAAACTCGGCATTTTTTCAAAGCGAATTCACCCTAAATTTGCTGGATATTCTCGCTTCAGATGCCACAAAAAATAGTCACCTGCCCCTACACAGCCAAACAGAAATAGAGCAAAATTCCGCGCCCAAAGTTATATATCCAGAAACGCTACAGAGCCAGATTGCCGAAGCCGTCAATCAATTACAAATTGCCAGTCCCTGCATTTCATTTTGTCAGCCAGTAGAAGATGCTTTGCAGCAGCAGCTTGAACAAGAGCGACTTTTGAATCAGGTGACAACTCAAATCCGCCAGAGTTTGGAATTGCCTGTAATTTTGTCAAAAGCAGTCGAGCGAGTGCGAGAGTTTTTGGATGTCGATCGCCTGTTAATTTATCAATTTGAAAAAGTGCCAGCGCCGCACAAGGGCGAGTTAGCTAAAGAAATACCTGCGGCGGTTTCTGGGTCTGGCGAAATTCTAGAAAATTCCGGGTCTTACTTGTATTTAGGTCGCGTCACCTACGAAGCTTTAGCCAACGATACTATCTCATCTGTACTGAGTTTTAGTGATGGCGCGCAGTGTTTTGCCAATGGAGTCATTGACAGAGAGAAATATCGCAAAGGTTTGGCTTTGTGCGTTGCGGATGTGGAAACAACTTACTCTTCGCACCCTTGTTTTTTAGAGTTGATGCGGCGGGCGAAGGTGCGGGCAAAGTTGCTAGTGCCGATCGTAGTTCAAGACGACTTGTGGGGGCTGCTAATTGCCCACCAGTGTACTTTGCGGGAGTGGGAAGAAAGCAAAAAAACATTTTTGCGGCAAATAGCAGAACATTTGGCGATCGCCATTTACCAAGCCGAACTTTATGCACAAGTCCAGCAGCAAAAGCGCACCTCTGAACAGCGCGTAATAGAGCGCACGCGAGAACTGCGCGATGCACTGGTCGCCGCCCAGTCTGCCAGCCTCGCCAAGAGCGAATTTTTGGCAGCTATGAGCCACGAATTGCGGACTCCTCTCACTTGCGTCATCGGCATTTCCGACACCCTGCTGCGGTGGTCTTACGGCAAAGTTGGCAGCAAAGAAGTGCCAGTGCAAAAGCAGCGGCAGTACCTGCAAACTATCCGAGACAGCGGCGACCACTTATTAGAATTAATTAACGATATTTTAGATTTGTCGCAAGTAGAAGCGGGAAAAGCAGTATTAAAAATTAGTGAATTTTCACTTTCTAAATTAGCTTCTCAGAGCCTGCACGCCCTCAAAGAAAAAGCTGTGGCTAAAGGCGTGGAACTGCTGCAAGAACAGCGAATAAAACAAGAGTGCGATCGCTTCATCGCTGACCCGCGCCGCTTGAGACAAATTCTCTTCAATCTTTTAGGAAATGCGATTAAATTTACTCCCGAAGGCGGGCAAGTCATCCTGCGAGTTTGGGTGACAGAAGATAAAAATCGAACGCCGGCAGTGCGGCAGCCCGGTACTGCACCTGCTGGCAGCACCGCTGTTTTTCAAATCAAAGATACCGGCATTGGAATTCCCGAAAATCAGCGATCGCTTTTGTTTCAAAAATTCCAGCAGTTGGATTCCCCCTACCGCCGCGAATACGGCGGCACCGGTCTGGGATTAGCTTTAACTAAACAGTTAGTAGAGCTTCACGGCGGCGCGATCGAAGTCAACTCTACAGTTGATGTCGGCTCTACTTTTACCGTTTTTATACCCATCCAAACTCAAACCAAAGATGAATCCACAAAATTCACATATGAAAAATCGAATTCATCTTTACCGCTGCATTCTTCCTCCTTGCGCGGCAGCCTTGTGCTCGTCGAAGAAGATGAAGAAACTGCCATGCTGATTTGCGATATCCTGACAGCAGCAGGACTGCAAGTGGTGTGGATGATTGAAGGTTCGGCTGCGGTGGAACAAATTGAACTTTTGCAGCCCCATGCTGTGATTGTCGATATGCGTTTACCCGGTATGAATGGCTGCGAAATAATTCACCAATTGCGCCAAAAACCCGCTACTGAAAATATCAAGATTCTAGCTTTAAGCGCTAATGAAATTCCGGCAGATCAGATATCTTTTGTGACGGCGGGAGCTAACGATTGTTTGGCTAAACCGATTCACCCTGAGCAATTGCTGGACAAAATTATTTCTTTAATGGCTGGGATTGGTAATGGGTAATGGGTAATGGGTAATTGGGCATTGGGCATTGGGCATTGGGCATTGGGCATTGGGCATTGGGCATTGGGCATTGGGCATTTAATATAATTGAGTTTTTGAGGTAATTATGGGAAGACTTGATTTTGAGGAATTAGAGGTTTATAAGTGGGCGGAAAGTTTGGCGAATCAGATTGGGGAGATTGTAAAAAAATGGGATTACTTCACAAAAGATACGATGGGCAAACAGAGCGTTCGGTCTGCTGATAGTGTCTGTGCTAATATGGCTGAAGGTAGAGGTCGTTATAATGACCAAGATAATCGGCGTTTTGTAAAAATTGCTAGAGGCTCTTTGTACGAAACAGTAAACTGGTTAAGATTAGCCAATGCTAGACAACTTATCAGAAGCGAAGAAGTAAGCAAACTTAAACCAATTGTCGATAAATTACTACCAAAACTTAATGCTTATTTTAACTCAATAGGGCACAGGGAATAAATTACAAAAAAAGCCCAATTCCCAATTCCCAATTCCCAATTCCCAATTCCCAATTCCCAATTCCCAATTCCCAATTCCCAATTCCCAATTCCCCATGATTAATTGTCAAATTCCTACAGGATTAATTGTTTCTTGTCAAGCACCTGCTGATTCGCCGCTGCACGATCCGATCGTAATTGCCGCAATGGCTCGAACCGCCATCAATCGAGGTGCATCGGGCGTGCGGATTGACACTCCGGCTCACATTGCAGCGGTGCGAAAACAGATATCCGCTCCCATAATTGGGATTTGGAAGCAGCAATTGCCGGGATGCGAGATTTACATTACTCCTCGGTTTGAAGACGCGCGGGCGATCGCCATTTCTGGAGCCGATATTATCGCCATTGATGCTACTCTGAGAAACCGTCCCGCTGGTGGCGAAGACTTAAAGACATTAGTCGGGCGAATTCACAGTGAATTGGGCAAATTAGTGATGGCGGATGTAGATACAATAGAAGCTGCGATCGCGGCGGCCGAAGCTGGCGCTGATACTGTAGCAACTACTCTTTTTGGCTACACTCGCCAGACGGAAAATTTCTCGCCGCCCGGATTTGATTTGCTTGCGGAAATGGTAGAAAAGCTTAAGGTTCCGGTTATCTGCGAAGGCGGGATATCGGGGCCGCAAATGGCAAAAAAAGCACTGAACTTAGGAGCGGTGGCTGTTGTTGTCGGCACAGATATTACTGGGATTGATATTAAGGTGACAGCCTATAAGTCGGTGATGGGGAAGTAAGTTCCGCCACGGATTGTTTAACGGATTTAACCAATGTAACGGATTTAACGGATTGAATGAAGAAGGGAGAATAAATATTCGGTGAGAGAAATCGCTTGTAGGTAAACGAAACGCCCAAGGTAAGAGTGGGAAATATCGGGCGATTTTAATCGCCCTCGATCAGGGGAAATTGCTAAATCAGCGCGCTGTTGATAAAGCTGCTAACTACAAGGTGATCGCCCCCAGTACCGCGCTCCAAAGGCCCATCCGCAAGCTAAATCCTTCCACTAACTTCGCAGCCGAGGCAAAAACAATCACGTTCATTACAAAAGCAAACGCGCCGGAAAGCAATCCCAGCGTCAGCAGGTTCGGTACGAAAAAAACTGCTTTTAGAATTGGCAAAATTAAAACATTCAAAATTCCCAAAACCGCAGCGGAAATTACTGCTTTCGGTGTGCTGTCAATTTCTACGCCGATCGGCAGTTGAGAAATCAGTAGCAAGCTGCTAGCCGTCACCAGCCAAGCAATCAAAAAATCGCTTGGTTCCACAGCGCCCCTACCTCCTTAACAGTTGAATTGTCAGAAAAACCTGATATTTAACATATACCTTATATAACTTAATTAAACAATCCGGCTGATTCGTCTGCCAATCGACAGAATTTATGTCTGTTACTAAAGAGTTAGGAGTTATAATCCCTGTAATCATCTGCCAAATCATCCGGAGGGGAACCGTATCAACCTGTTAGTTGAATAACAAGAGCAGATTAATTAATATGGCTGGCGATTTTTCTTTTAACTCTAAAATCCGATTCGACAAAAAAGGCTGCGACAATCCTTCACGGCAAGGCAGCCGATCGACCCAAGTTATGATTTTTATGCTGCTAGTCACTACCTTAGTGACGATGCCGCTATTTCGTCTAGCCGAATTGCAACTGGTACAGGGAGCCTACAACCGACAGCGGGCGGAAAATAACCGTATTCGCCCTGTTTCAGTCGCAGCGAATCGCGGTCAAATTTTAGACCGCAGCGGCCAAATTTTTGCAGCTAACCGCGTATCTCGATCGGTCTATTTGTGGCCAAAAGAGCGATCGGCCAAGGAGTGGCAAGAGATCGCCGGTACACTGGGCCCGATCGTCAAACTTCCCGCAGCCGAAATTATCAAAAAAATCGATGGAGCAGGCTACAGATCAGCCCTGCCAGTGCGAATTAGTAAGGATATCGATGTCGGTACTTTCGTCGCTTTGGGAGAACAAGCTAATACTTTGCGGGGAGTTGAAATTCGCGTAGAATCGAGCCGAGACAATCCCAACCAGCAATTAGCAGCTCACCTTTTGGGATACGTCGGCGAAGCTAGTTTAGATCAATTAAAAGCTAATCCTGCATATCCGATGGGGATGATCGTCGGTCAGATGGGAGTAGAAAAATTAGCCAATTCAAGTTTAGAGGGGGTTTGGGGAAATCGTTTAATAGAGGTGAATGCTAAGGGCGAGGAAATCCAAGATTTAGGTGTAAAAGACCCTATTCCCGGCAAACCGGTGCAGCTAACTTTAGATTTAGATATGCAGAAAACTGCAGAAAAAGCTTTGGGCGATCGCCTGGGTGCCGTTGTGGCGATCGACGTAAAAACCGGCGCTCTTTTAACAATGGGTAGTTGGCCGACATTTGACCCCAATATCTTCACCCGCAAGGTGACTCAAACAGAATGGAATCGACTCCAAGGGCCAGACAAACCATTTTTAAATCGGGCAGTTCAAGGCTATCCAGTCGGCAGCACTTTTAAGATTGTAACTTCTGTAGCTGGGATGGAATCGGGCAAGTTTTCTCCTGACTCGACTTTACTATCATCTTCTTCAATTTCGATCGGCGGAGTTTCTTTCCACGAGCACGGCGCAGGTTACGGCGTTATCGGTTTCCGCGATGCTTTAGCCTACAGCAGCAATACATTTTTCTATCAAGTAGGCATGGCTGCCGGGCCGGAAGAAATGTCGAAATGGGCGTATAAAATGGGCATTGGCGGCAGTATTAATTTATCTCTTTTGGGGATAGACAGCGACAATCACGGTCAAATTCCGACGCCGGAAACTAAAAAGAAAATGTACAAAGAAGATTGGTATGTTGGTGATACGGTAACAATGGCAATCGGTCAAGGTTTGGTACTTTGCACACCCCTAGAATTGGCAGTGATGGTGTCAACTATTGCTAACGGTGGTTCGCGAGTGCAGCCGCATTTGTTGGTGTCTCAAACTAATACACCCATCACTAAAACAATCCCAACTGGTATTAAACCGGCTACTTTAAACGTCATTAAACAAGGATTGATTGACGTGGTGAAAAAAGGTACGGGCCGCGCGATGAATGACGGTACTATTCCTTTAACTGCTGGTAAGACTGGGACGGTGGAAATGCCCGGTCATGCTGACAATTCGATGTATGTGGGTTTTGCTCCGGCTGACAAACCGGAAATTGCGATCGCCGTTATTGTCGAAGGCGGCGGATTTGGTGCTGTATCCGCGGCACCAATTGCTCAAGAGGTATTTAGAACCTATTTTAAAAAGCAGGGTTTTAAACCTACGAATAAGCCTTTCTAGTCCTGACTTATATTATCTCCTGTCAATTACCCGTCATAAAAACGGTTTGTAGTGAGGACTTTAGTCTGCATCCATCATAGGACTAAAGTCCTCACTATAAACCAATCTTATTACGGTCGTTCGAGGGAACATGATATTAATTGTTGACTGTTTACTGTTCATATTTTGTGATGTAGGGTGGGCATGGCGCACCTTACTGCTGTAAGTGCGCTCATAAGTTTTCCCCAACCAATCGTCTCACTTCCAAAGTCGATAAATTCATCATTTGCGCCACCTGTTCCAGATTCATGCCAGAACTTAAAAGTTGAGTTAAGAGCGATCGCAATGTTGACTCCGCAGCCAGTCGTCCCAGGTTTTCTTCCTTGTGAGTCTTCAAAAACTCACCCGTTTCAGGAACTCTAAACCTCAATTCTCCTGAAATTAGATGCAATTCCAGTCCCAGCACTTCACTGAACAACCACAGCGTATCGAAAGCGATATTATTGGCTGCAATCGGCTCATACTGATTGTTTATTAGACGTACTCCCTGTAAAATCGGATTCAGATAATCTCCCGACGGATCGTACTGAAAATATTCCCTAACTCCCAAAGCTCGATAAATGTCCGGTTTAGTTTCTTGGTCTTTCGTCTGAGTTGTTTCCGAAGTGATTTCTAACACAAAATTTGGAGTGATTCCCCCTTCTTCCCAAACTTTATAATTATCCCTTTTGCGGTTGGCCACTCCAAACACCACATAAATATCCGGAGCAACAACCGCTTGGTTGTTCCCTTGTTCATAATAAATGAAAGAATTAGCTGACACGTAAACATCAGAACGTTCTTGAAAATAAAGCTTGACAGCTTCTACGCTGTAAGTCATGTAATCGCGCGTGATGTCGCTTTCAGCCATCGGCTCTCCGTCGCTGCTGGGATATTCAATTTCTAGTTGTTCGACTTGAGTTAAAATTGTCATTTTTCAATTTTCCTCAAATTTAATTAATTTAATGTCGGGTAAATAAGCGTTGTCAGGTTTGTAGTGAGAACTTCATTCCTAGTAGTTTTATGAGGACTTCAGTCTTCACTACAAACCTATTTAATCGTGGTCGTGACCGCTGACATGATATGATTTAATGCTAGCATTCTGTGGGAGCTTGGAAAAGTTCGATATTTCTCAAACAAATCAACAGCGGTCAGGTACGCAGGGAGCACGCTACATAATTAGGTGCTGCGTCCTGGACTGTAAGGCTGGCGTGACGTTTTACAGATACAGACTATTTAAATTCTAATTAATCCCTCTCTCTAAAATAATCATTTCCGAACCAACAACCGGACTTCTAGCTATTAACTTTCCTTCCATATTCGCAATTTCTAGCTTGTTGAAATCGAGTGAATTAGCTTCATTCCACATCTTCGTTGCTAGTTGATTTTTCTCCAATTCGCTGAGTTTGTACCAATCTTCAGCGACTTTTACTGTCAAAATGCTGCTGGAAAAGTTAGCTTGAACAGACTCAACTAAACCGCCGCCCAGTCGATTCTTAATGTCAGTAATTTGATTTTGAATCGCAGCAATCAGAGACTGTTCCGGCGTCAGCGGTGGCGGTGGGATAAGTTCTACTGGTTGCGGTTTTTCCGGAGCCACTAAATCGGGCAACTTGCTTTTGAATTTAGCAGAGATTGGCTCAGATGGTACGATCGCCTCTGGCGATTTCGGCGTTCCCGATGCCATAAAATCACCAAACGTTGGCGGCGATTGCGGCGCTGCTGGGAGAGCCACTTTTGCTACTTTCTCCGGCGGTTTTGCCGAGAAACTATTGAGAGTTAAACCGACTACAACGATCAGAATTGCTGCTATGGCGGCGTTTAAAATTGGATCGGACAGCTTCTGGTTCGTAGATGGTGGCAGTAGCGATCGCACTAGCCGCACAATACTTTGCCAAAGTACACCGACGTTCTTTAAAAAGCTCCCTTCCCTGCGTTGGGATACAGGCTTTTTATCAACTTTTACAGCAACTTTTGGTGGCACGCTGTTAACTTCCGCAGCAACAGCAGGAGGAGTTACTGTTGCTGAGTCAGAAGCGGTACGCGCGATCGGCTTTTGGGGCTGCAACGGGGGTTCGGCTGCTAATTTTTTCTCTTTTTTTCCCAAATTCCCAATCGAGGCAATCAAAGCTTTGATTCTCTGATTTTTGGGAACAGCGCTGCTGACTTTTTGAGTTTTGCTGCCAGTGGGGGCAGACTTTGCAGCCGAATCAACCTGCGGTGTCGGAGATTGAGACGGTTCTGGAGTTGGTTGGTTTAGTTGTTCTTCTGACATTTTCTCTGCCTTGGGGCGTTGCAAATATATCTAAACGCGATAAATTTTAGTTGAGCCATCTCTACCTTAATTTATCATTTTATTAGTTGTAACCGAATCAAAATGAGCATCAAACGTCGTCACTTTCTAATTTTAGGCAGTCTCAGCAGCTTAGGTTTGGCCGGAGTCTGGAAAATGTTCCAGCTTCGGACTTCCTGGGGTACAGACGCCAAGGCTGCTGTGCCTTCTAATGTTGAGGCAGAAAGGACGATCGTCCCATTGCCGGCCTCACCGCCTATTTTACGCTTTATTTCGGTGGCAGACACCGGTACCGGCGCTGAAGGTCAGTATGCTGTGGCTGAGGCGATGGAGCAATATCACCGAGAAAACCCTTTTCATGTTACTGTTCTCGCCGGCGATAATATCTACAATAACGGCGAATTTGAAAAAATTAATGCTGTTTTCGAGCGGCCTTATCAGCCGTTATTGCAGCAAAACGTCAAATTTTATGCTTGTTTGGGAAATCACGACATCCGCACTGGTAACGGCGACCAGCAAGTTAAATATGCGGGTTTTAATATGCAAGGTCGCTACTATACTTTTCGGCGCGATCCGGTACAGTTTTTTGCTTTAGATACCAATGACAATGCGGATTGGAAAAATCAGCTTGTTTGGCTGGAAAAAGAGTTGAGTCAAAGCACCGCACCTTGGAAAGTTGTGTTCGGGCACCACCCGATTTATTCTTCTGGCGTGTACGGATCGAATCAATCTTTTATTAAGACTTTGACGCCTTTGTTTCAAAAGTACGGCGTGCAGCTTTATATCAACGGACACGAGCACAGTTACGAACGCACTCGCTCGATTAACGGTACGACTTATTTAATTTGTGGGGCCGGCGCGGGCACTCGTCCGGTGGGGCGTTCTGAGTGGACGGAGTATTCTGCTAGCCGCCTGAGTTTTGCGACGTTTGATGTCTATGAAGACCGGATGTTTGTCAGTTCTATCGGTACTGACAAAGGGGTTTTTGACAGGGGAGAGATCAAAGTGCGATCGGCTTAATTCAAATTATATTCAGGAGGCAACAAAATGAATAGGGGTTGTAGAGCCAATAAAACTGGTTTTGTTTTAGAAACAACTGTAGAAGGTACGTTGAGAGGCCACGGATATCTCGAAATATGTCCCCAGTTGCCGAAAAAGCGCAAGCGAGATTGGCTCTTAATCTCTACTGAAAATCCCAAACGATATGCTAAACAGGTTTATATCGGGTCTAGCATTTATGAAACTGAAATAAATGTCGATTTCTATATTGTTGGTTCCGGTTTGTTTCCTCTGGGTCTAATTGTTGAGTGCAAGTGGCAAGAAGACAAAGGTTCAGTAGACGAGAAGTATCCTTACCTCAATTTAAATATTAAAAATTGTTATCGGGTGCCAACTATTGTTATAGTGGGTGGTGACGGTATGAGGCAAGGTTCGATCGACTGGTTTAAAAAACAAATTCCTGACAATCAAAATCTGTTGGCCGTTCACAAGCTCGAAGGTTTCATTACCTGGGCTAACAAATATCTGTAACAGGAATTATGGAACTTTGCCGCGTGTGGGGCAACCACGTATTGCTCCTATAAAATATGCTTAATTAGGGCTTGCTGAATAATCGATCGCAAACTATGAATAGGAGCGACCGATATATTCAAACTCAACTAAAGAT
>NZ_JAUBQW010000114.1:0-21215 GCF_036701485.1 Microcoleus sp. Pol11C3
TGCACTTTATTCTCGATCGCGCGCTCAAAACCCAGGCTACCTCAAGTGCGATCGATATATTCAGCAAGCCCTACTTAGTAACTCTAGCTGACCAATTTTTTCAATATGAGCCAAATTTCTGTAGATGTATTGAAGTTGTTTCTTAATTACTTTTTTTCGTTCTTTCCGTAATGGCTTCCGGTTTTTGGCTATTGTTAAGTATTCTTTTCGGGCTTGGTTGCGATAGGTTCTTGTTTTTTTTTTACGGGTGACTGATTTTCATTATGTAGAGCGTCTATAATTTTTTCGGTATGTTCTCTTGCTTGATTTAATAGCCCTAAGTCTGTGGGATATTTAATGTCGGCTGGTGCTACTTTTGCATCTAATATTAATTTGCCTTGGTTTTTTGGTTCACTTGTTTCTGATGACTTTTTTTCCCTTGACTCGGATGGTACTTTGATCTGGTCTTTGACCATTTTTTCGTTGATTTTATTAACTAGGTTCACACCTATTCTTTGTCTAAAATGAACGAACATTGATGAGTCAAATGGTGAGGCATCACTATAGGATTTCATGCCTATAAAGTATTGTAGGTATGGGTTTTCTCTTATTTGTTCTACTGTTTCAGCGTCGCTGGTTCCCAACCTTTCTTTAATAATTAATGCTCCCAGTGCCATCCTAAACGATTTCGCCCTCGCTCCGGTTGACACTGTAAAATTTTGAGCATATTCGGTTTCAAATTCTGACCACGGAATTAGTGCAAGCCATGATTACCCAACGATTATTTTCTGACAATTTTCCCTGGAAGGGAAGGTCAAAGTTGGATGGCGGCTGTGGTGTTGGGTCAACTTTTCGGTACATTGCGAAAGTGATGGTGTGCAAGGGTTTGGACTCATTTTAGCTGTATTGCTTGCGCTTTTTTAGCGTTAAAACTCGCCATAAGTCTTTTGATGTAAGGGTTTTAAGCTTTTTCAGCAAGCCCTACATAGATAACTTTCCTTTCCCGTATATTACTTGGATAAGGATTTTTTGTGAGTGAAGTCAATGATTGTTGCATTCCCGGAAACGGCTCACCGGAGGCAGTTAATTGTGAAGTTCACCAACACTATCGATTGCTACTCAAACCCCGATTTCAAGATTTGAGCTAACGCATCCTTAGTCCTGATCGAGTTGAGTGCAGCGCTGTTGATAAATTTGAGCCGCTTTATCTGTAGGATTGCGGCGCAGGCACTCAGCAAACAATCGCTCCGCATCTCTAAGCTTTTGCAAATGGTAGAGTACCAAAGCTTCTTCAAACATTGTTCTCGTGGCTACCTTGCCCTCATAAGTCTTAGGGGGATCGGCATCGAAAACTTCAAAAATCGATACCGTTTCTGATTTGCCCTTAACTGTTACGCGATCGATAAGACGGATAGCATACTGATTAGAATCTGGCAACGATATAAAAGTTTCGTGACTAATTAACATCGAAACCCCATATTTTTTAGTCAAGCTTTCTATCCGCGAGGCCAAATTCACTGCATCGCTAATAACCGTGCTATCCATCCGGTTTTTTCCCCCAACCGTACCGAGAATTAAAGAACCTGTATTGATGCCAATGCCAATCTTAATCGGCACGTATCCAGAAGCAGCGCGATGTTGATTATATTCGGCAAGACGATGCAGCATATCAATCCCAGCTTTGACGGCATTATCTGCCTCGCCACTAAAGAGGGCCATAATTGCATCGCCAATATACTTGTCAATAAATCCTTGGTTTGCAGTAATGGCTGGCTCTAGGCGTGACAAATAGGCATTAATAAAGTTGAAATTGTCTTGCGGAGTCATACTTTCCGACAAAGTTGTGAAGTCGCGAATATCGGAAAAGAGTACGGACATTTCCTGTTGAACTTGGTCGCCTAATCTAACATCAACGATGCTTTCTTTATCCAGGATTTGGAGGAATTGGCGGGGAACGAAGCGCTCAAAAGCCTGGTTGAGTTCGCTGAGATTATTGTAGAGACGCGCATTTTCAATAGAAATAGCTGCCTGGGAGGAGAGTAGGTTTAAAATTTCCAAGCGATCGGGAGTAAAAGCGTCTGTGGTTAGATTATTTTCTAAATAGATAATTCCTACCAGTTTACCTTGATATTGGAGAGGGAAACACAGAATTGATTTAGGCTGATGCGCTTTGATGTAGGGGGAACTAGCAAATTTAGGGTCATTGGCAGCATCGCTCAATACTACACTTTCCCGCGTGCGAGCCACATAGTTAACAATTGTGTGAGAAATTAAAAGTTTATCCCCAAGTTCCCACGCCGACTTGACGGGGATTGACTGCAACACAGTCACGCCATCTCGATCCACAGAGCCTTCAGCTTCAATCAGCAATTTCCCCTTAATTTCTAGAATCAAAAAGCCCTTTTGTGCTCCGGCATTCTCAATAATAATCCGCATCAATTTCGCCAGCAATTTATCTAGCACAATTTCCTCGGATAGGGTTTGTGAAGCTTTCATGACTGTAGTCAAATCCATCTCAGAAGAAGTGCTACGGCCAGTTGTGGTAGGTGGCGTAGATGTTTTTGTGCTGAGAGTTCCCCTATCTGAAGACCTTTTTGGTAATAATTGTGGGTAGCGTCTATCTAGATCGTTAACTTTAGCAGTTGCTCCCCAGTGAAGATAGCAATGACGAGCGTCTTGCATATAGACTTGTGCGATTTTATCTTGACCTAAAGCGAGATAAAACTTAGCAGCAAGTTCATGCGCTAGTGCTTCTTCATTGATGTATTCATGTTCTTTGGCAAGATCAATAGCTTTTTTGTAATAGTCCATTGCCATCATCATCTCTCCTTGAACCCGGTGCAATTCTGCTTCCACCAGATAAAACTTGTGTAAATGATTCATTGGAGCATGATGCGCCCAGTTTTTGAGTTTTTTCTGGTTAGCTCGCACCTGGCTAAGTAAGCGTTTCTGCTGAGATTTAGAGGTGGAAGAATATGCAGCAATTCGTGTGAGAGAATCGTAAAAGTAAAACAACGTAACGATCACCATCGCTATGGCATTATCTATATATGTTGCCGCTAGAGCCGCATTATCTAGGGCTTCCTCGTACTCTTCAAATAGGTAACAGAGCATCAGTTTTTTACAATACATAAAAAAAAGTGCGTTTCGGTCATTCGCCTCAATCAGCAGAGGCAGTTTTTTCGCCTCATCAAAAAAATCGCCAGTAAAACAGCAGGGATTATTCGATTGCTCCATCAAATTCAGTGCCATCTGTCGATTTAAATTAATCATATGAAAGCTTCGCATTTGCTTTAACTTCTGGATGGCATCGCTGTATTTGGCTGCCTCCCGCTCAACAACAGCTAACTCCTGCCCTATGTAAGAGGAACCGAAAGAGCACATCACTAGGCAATGTGACGCATATTCCAAATCTCCTGTTTCTACTCCGATAGAATATCCGAGCAGTAAAGGCTGTAACGTCTGTCTTAGATGATCCTGCCAATGTCTGATAAAGTGATTAACAGTAAAAGCTACTTTAGCTTTTACTTTTTTAGCATCAAGCTGCTCTGATAGGCTTACTGCTAGATTGCCAAATTTATAGCCTGATTCAATGTCTACTACTACTCCGCAAAGAATTAACCCATAAGCTGCATATATTTTTGGAGAGTAGTAAGCATTGCCGTATTGGACGGATATATTGATACCTTTAAAAATAACCAGCGGATATAGGTTAGGAGCAGACACATAGGAAGCAGAAGCTATATTCGCTAGAATACGAATTGCTGCTAACTTATCCGGATCTGTCATTTCTGGTAAGTTGATTAAGTCCTCAATGCGTTTCCCCAGCAAGGCTAACTTTGTCCCTAGCAAACCGCGTAAGACATCTAACTTACGGGGCTTTTTAGGCAAACTCACTCCTAGCAGCTTCAGAACTGTTAGTCCAGTATTAACTGCTTCTAATGGCTTATCCTGTGCTAAATAAGCAGAGATTTTAACTTCATAAACTTTCACCTTATCCAGCAATACTTTGCCCTGTTGCAGCACGACTGGAACTAATCTCTCCATTTCATCGAATTGACCGCACAAATAGGCAGCTTCTGCGGCTTCTACATACAGAGCAAGTGTAGTATCGTACTGCGTCTGCCAACTTGACTCCCCTTCACTTCCCCTCTTGCTAAGGGAGGACTGAGAGGGGTTCAACAATTCTAAGCCGCTTGTTAGGTAGGTAAGGGCGGGTTGAAAAGCGGCTGAGGCTTTTGCTTTCTTGCCAGCGATAAGATTTAACTTTGCCAATTCATCTCGTTTCTGCTGGCTTTCAAGCAGGTTGCCGCCAAAATTCAATTGATTAACAATGTCAAAGATTTTTTCTTCTTGCTGCTGGGGTGGGGTATTATTCAGGAGTAGCTGACCTATTTGCAGATGGCTTGCTTGCTTGCGGTGTTCGGGAATGAGAGAGTAGGCGGCTTGTTGGATGCGATCGTGTACGAACTTGTAAGCTACCTCGAATTCATCAGGATTTCGGTCTGTTTGCAGAAATTTGTAATCATCTCCCACTGGAACAATTAGACCTTCTCGCACAGCTGACCAGAGTTCGTTTGCCGTTTCTTTTTGCGGCTTTTCACCTACAATCGAGAGAATTTTTAAATCAAACTGGTTGCCAATACAAGCAGCCGTTTTTAATACTTCTTGCGTCAGTTCTGGTAGTTTTTGGATTTTTTTAGTCATCAACTCAACAACATTATCAGTAATATTTTGTGATTGAATTCGCTCTAAGTTCCACTGCCAACTGCTACTGAGAAAATCGAAATCTAATAGGCTTTCTGTATAAAGCGACTGGAGAAACTCTTTCAGGAAAAACGGATTACCCTGAGTTTTGGCAAGCACTAATTCGGCTAATGGCTTTGCTCTTTCTGCGTCGCACTTAAGCGTATCGGCAATTAACTGGTTGACACAATCTAAATCTAACGGCGAGAGCCAGATAGAATTTATAGTGGCTCCAGCTTTTTGAATTTCTGATAAGGCGATTTGTAAGGGATGGGCGGCACTAACTTCATTATCCCGATAGGCTCCAATTAGCAGTAGATACGAACTATCTACATCCGTCATGATTAACTGCATTAATTTCAGAGTAGCGGAGTCTGCCCACTGTAAGTCATCTAGAAAGATAACTAAGGGATGCTCTGGTTGACAAAAAACCTGAATGAAGTTTTGAAAGACTAAGTTAAACCGATTTTGGGATTCAGTCGCTGCTAGCTCTAGGAGGGCTGGTTGCTTGCCAATAATCAGTTCGATTTCAGGAATGAAATCAATAATAATTTGTCCGTTGGCTCCTAATGCTGATAGGAGTTTATCACGCCATACGTGTAGTTGTTCGGACGTTTCAGTTAGCAGTTGTCGAACTAATTCTCGAAAGGCACTGACGATCGCACTGTAAGGAATATTGCGTTGAAATTGGTCAAATTTACCAGAAATGTAATAACCGCGCCGTTCGGTAATGGGTTTATAGATTTCTTGAACTAATAATGATTTACCAATACCAGAATAACCAGCAACGAGCATGAGTTGGCTGGTGCCATTAGCTATCCGGTCAAAAGCTGCGAGTAACGTTTCAATTTGGCTTGACCTGCCATAGAGCGTTTGTGGGATTTGAAATTTATCAGAAATATCCTGTTCGCCTAAAACAAAATCTTCTATTTTCTCCCCACTTTCTAGTTGCATCAGACAAAGCGCCAAATCGTCTCTAATGCCTAGAGCGCTTTGGTATCGTTCCTCTGCTGTTTTCGCCATGAGTTTCATCACGATTTCTGAAATGACTAGAGGAATTTCGGGATTAACTCTATGGGGTGGGACGGGCTGTCTAGCAATATGACAATGAACCAATTCCATTGCATCGATCGCATCAAAAGGCAATTGGTTTGTCAATATTTTATAGAAGGTAGCTCCCAGGGAATAAAAATCAGTGCGGTAATCGATCGCTCGATTCATCCTGCCTGTTTGTTCGGGAGGAATATAAGCTAACGTCCCTTCTAAAACATTAGGGCTTTTTAAGGCAGTGCTTTCCCTTGATAAGGCTGTGGATAAGCCAAAATCAATAATTTTCAATTCTCCTGTTTGAGAGTTTAAAACAATATTGGACGGGTTAATATCTTTATGGATAACGTTTGATTGATGAATTCTCCCCAGGGTTTCAGCGATTTGAATGGCAATTTGGAGAAATTCTAATAAGGTAAACTGTCTTTTTTTGAGTAATCCCTCTAAAGATTCCCCGCCGAAATCCTCTAATAACATTACCAGCGTGTTGTTATGTCTTCGTAGCTCGTAAGCCTTAACAACTCCTCCGAAGTCGAAGCTACGGGTGATTTCATATTCCTGTTGGTAACGGACAAGTTCGGCAGGGGTAGGATAGTCTTCTTTGAGTACTTTCAGGATCAGCGGTTGGTTATCTTGTTCTCTAATTCCCCGATAGACTAGCGAGTTGGCGCTTTCGTAAATTTGGGCTAAAACTTTAATTTCTGGTAGTCTAATCATGTTTGGCTCTCCATTTTTGGCACTCATGAACCTTACGCGCAATGGTCAGCGGCTGCTGATAGTACTCAATCGCCTTGGCATAGTTGCTCAAGGAAGCGTAAATATTTCGCAGATTCCCCAATGCTGCCCCCCCACCTCGGCGGTCTTTAACCTCTCGGTAGATAATCAATGTCTATTGACAAGACTCAAGGCTTCTTGAAATTGACTTGTCTGACTCTACTGAATTCCTCGCTCCAACAACTTAGCATCGCAGCCAAGAGGCTAGTATTTTTTCTAATATTCATCTAAGGATAGCCGAGACGCTTGCGGATAGCATTGAGACTGACTCCTTCATTAACCAGTTCGATCGCGTGTGCGTATCTCAGTTGATACATGGTACAGGTTATGCCTGCCTTGGCACAATAACCAGCCCACTTCTCCTGAACTTGAATGCTTGCCCTGGTGTGATGATGGACTGTGGGTGAGTCCCCAGTAGTTATCGATGTGTTCTACTAATCCCATTTCCTCACAGATACCGGCAATGAGTCCGCAGTGGTCAATATCCTGTACTCTTATATTTGACGCTTCAATATTTCTCATTAAAAATATTGGATTTTGCGATCGCCCCTGCAGAATGTGGGTTAAATTCATACGGTGAATCAGCAACGCCACAAAAAAGGAAAACTGGCAGAACCTCAACTAGAATTTATGAAACTCTGCCAGTCTATTGTAGATATTTATCAATCCTCGAACCAAGTCTGAATTTCGCAAACACCCCGCATAAGAATCAGCGTTCATCCGTGGTTCAAACCTTCCCGAAATCCCCACCTGTTTTGTCCCCCTCAAAGCCTTAGAAGACCAGCGAGATGCCTTGCTGTGTGCTTATATCGGCGCACACTGGTGGTACTGGGGAATAGAGCGGAATTTGGTATTGGGCGATCGCGCAACCGGCTACATAGTCATACCCCAAGGAAGATAAGGAGAGAGAGAGTCGGAGAGGGGAAGAACTAGGAAAATCTTCCTTGGTTCTTCTTTCTCCTGACTAATGACGACTGACTACTGACTAATGACTAATGACTAATGTGCCCAGAGAATCACGCCAGCTTCATAAGGACTGCTGAGATTATCGTGCTTCGGCAAAACCCGCAACGACAAACCTTGCAAACCGCTAGAAGTATAAGTAATGTCAGCCGTATAAAGGCTAGCATTGTGAGAATCTTCTCCCAAATACTCCATCACCACCGGCACACCGCCGACAATATTTCCGTTAGCATCAACCGAACCTTGATAAAGTTCGACTTGCACGTCTGCAGGCGTCAATCCCTTCAGATTAATCCGAGATTTAACAGCGATCAACTGATTGACCTTAACTTCTTTATCCTGGGAAATATCAACAGCCTCAATCTTAATATCCTGCCACTTCGCGAGAACGTGCTTCTTCCAGTGAGACAACTCCTTCGCCGGAGCGCAATTATCCGAAGTCATGGTGTGGAATCGATCGCTCACCGGGAAATATGCCCGCCGCGCGTAATCCTTCACCATCCGAGCAGTATTGAACAAAGGACAATTTAAGCGAATAGAATCCTTCATTTTCGCCGTCCAACCCCGGGGAATGCCATCAGCATCCCGGTTGTAAAACAGCGGTACAACTTCCTTTTCCATCAAGTCATACAAAGCATTCGCCTCGACCTCATCCTGATACTTAGTATCTTCGTAAAACTCGCCATGTCCGATCGGCCAACCGGTACGAACATAATCAGCCTCATCCCACCATCCGTCAAGAATGCTCAGATTCGGCAAACCATTCATCGAAGCTTTCATCCCGGAAGTACCGGAAGCCTCACGCGGGCGGCGTGGCGTATTCAGCCACACATCGCAGCCAGACACCATCATCCGAGCAACGTTAATGTCGTAGTTCGGTAAAAACACCATCGAGCTCATCGTCTCGTGCTCGCGGATGAAGTGAATGATATCGCGAATCAATTCCTTACCCGGAATATCCATCGGGTGAGCCTTCCCAGCAATCACAAACTGCACGGGGCGGTTTTTATCGCGCATGATCCGCATAATTCGATCGACATCGCGCAAAAATAGTGTCGCCCGCTTGTAAGTAGCAAAACGGCGCGCAAACCCGATCGTCAGCACCTTCGGATCTAGAGCCTCGCGCGCGTTCTCGATTTCCGTTTGAGCCGCACCGCGCTCGCGCAAGGTCTTTTGCAGCCACTCGCGCGCGAACACCACTAACTCCGATCGACAGCGTTCGTGATTGCGCCACAATTCCTCATCAGGAATCGACGTAATTCTGTCCCACAGCCGATCGTCCTTACCGGTCATTTCCCAGTCCGGGCCGAGGTATCGATCGTACAACTCCTGAGTAGACTTCGCCACACAACTGCGAGCGTGCACCCCGTTGGTAATCGAAGTAATCGGCACTTCTTCCATCGGTAAACCCGGCCACAAATCCTGAAACATCGGGCGCGACACCACACCGTGCAAAGCCGCCACCCCGTTGACAAAACTCGACATTTTAATAGCCAAAATTGCCATATTCAGAGGCCCCGACAAATCGCGAGTATTCTCCCGCCCCAATCCCAGAAACTCATCTTGCGACAAGCCAAAAATCTTGGGATATTGACCGAGATAGTGCATCACCATATCCGGCTCGAACAAGTCAAACCCAGCAGGCACCGGCGTGTGAGTCGTAAACATACTGCTCGAAACCACCACCTGTTCCGCTTCCACGAAACTCAGGTGATATTCCTCCATCAGCATCCGAATTCGTTCCAAAGCCATGAAAGCCGCGTGGCCTTCATTCATGTGATAAGCCGTAACTGTCAGCCCCAATGCCTTGAGCATTTTCACGCCGCCGATGCCCAGCATGATTTCTTGGTGCATCCGCAGAGTTTTGTCACCGCCGTACAGTTGGTCGCTAATATCTTGGTCGTAGCGGCTGTTAGGTTCAATATTTGTATCCATCAGGTACAAAGGAACCGTTCCCACTTGTACCCGCCAAATCCGGGCATACACCTTGCGGCCGGGATAGTCTACCTCAATCCGCAATTCCGAACCGTCGGGATTGCGTTCTGGGTGCAGCGGCATATTGTAGAAATCGTTGAGCGGATAGCGTTCTTGCTGCCACCCATCGGCGTTTAGATACTGCGAGAAATAGCCTTCTTGGTAAAGCAAACCAACGCCGACTAAAGGCAATCCCAAATCGCTAGCTGATTTGAGGTGGTCGCCTGCGAGTACGCCCAAACCGCCGGAATAGATGGGTAGGGCTTTAACTAAGCCGAATTCCATCGAAAAGTAAGCGTAGCATTCTTTCTGCTCTGTACCGCGCTGTTTGCGGTACCAGGCGCGATTTTTGAGATAATCGTCTAACTGCTGGGCTGCTCGGTTCATTTGGGCAATGAAGCCTTCGTCTTCTGCCATTTCTTGCAGTCGCTCTTGAGATATGGTTCCGAGCATCAGCACCGGGTTTTGGTTGCTGGAGTCCCACAGGTCTCGATCGAGGCGGCGGAAGAGGTCTTTGGTATCGACGTTCCAGTCCCAGTGCAAGTTGTAGGCAAGCTTGCGTAGGGGTTCGAGAATTGTCGGTAGCGACGGGGAAACGTTAAAAGTGCGAATTGGCTGCATAGACAAAGCCTTTATGTTGGGGTAGCGATATTTTCCTCTGTCTTTAGGTACAAGTCCGTTATTCTGCACACTATTTTAAGTTTTAAGTCACGGGGGCGATCGCGAGCGACGCTCATTAAGCACACGAAGCCGTGCCGTGTCCCTAACCTAGCTAAGCTTTTAACTGCAGTGGCGGGAGCGAGGACTTGATGCCTCGGATCTGAAAATCGCTCAAGTTAAGAGCGCTGTGTCACTTTTTGGGCAAGCATCTTAACGAATTGTCGGACAACTTAGGCTCGCCGCAACGCTCTAGCAGTGATGATGTTGGGGGTGCAGCGCAGGAAAATAAGTCGGGAGACTAAGATTTGCAGTCAAGAACTATAGTAATCCTTGCAGGAATGGTAAATTTTTCACCCCACCCCAACCCTGCCCTTATCAAGGGGAGGGAGTAAGAAATTCACAAATGATATCAATTCCGGTAGCATCGGAATAATAAAATTTAGTCAACAGCGATGCCCTGAGCGAAGCCGAAGGGTCAACAATCACAGATGGTGCAACCAACCGAAATCCATCTAATTCATCTGAGTTAATCTGTGTTAATCAGCCTGGATCTGCGGTCAATAAAGAGAATTTCTTCACCGCAGATGACAAGGGATTGACGCTGATTCACGCAGATAAAGAGAATAGACATAGTAATAATTCCGATGCTAACAGATTTGATATGATTTAGGATTGTTATATATAACTTTCGGCTGCACAGGAAGCACCTGAGACTTATTAGTCTGTAAGACCCGCAGTTTCACTATTTTCACCCATAGATAAATCTTTAGCCGCACATCACGCACCCTACAATTGACTGATGACCGCTCAGGAATAACTAACAACTAATGACTAATGACTAATAACTAATTAAGCAATTTGCACTTTCCTCAACATAGAATTTACCAAAAGTTTACTAGCCTCACCAGCCGAGAGGGCCGGGCTGAAATAATAACCCTGAATTTCTTGACAGTGGAGTTCGCGCAAACACTCCAACTGCTCTTTAGTTTCTACTCCTTCGGCTACCACGCTCAAGTTCAAATCTCGCCCCAAGGTCGCTACAGCCTTGGCGATCGCCCGTTCGCACGGATCATTCGTCAGTCCGCTGACAAAGGATTTATCTATTTTTAATATATTCAAGGGAAACTTTTTGAGATAATTTAGAGAACAATAACCCGTGCCGAAATCGTCCAGCGCAATTTGCACTCCCATATTCTGCAACTCCCGGAGAACTTTTGTGGTATAATCCACATCTTGCATAGCTGTAGTCTCGGTAATTTCTAACTCTAAATACTTGGGGGCTAAACCGCTTTTTTCCAAGCAGTTCGCTACCATTTCTAATAAATTAAATTGCTGGAACTGCCGAGCAGAAACGTTGACTGCTACCCGCAAATCTGGCTGCAAAGCATCCTGCCAAGCTTTATTTTGAGTGCAGGCTGTTTGCAGCACCCATTCCCCAATAGCTACAATCAGCCCGTTATCTTCGGCGATCGGAATAAATGTAGCGGGAGTAACTAAACCTAATTGTGGATGTTGCCAGCGCAGCAGGGCTTCCATGCCCTGAATTTTCCAAGTAGTAATGTTGACTTTTGGCTGGTAGAAAACCTCAAATTCTCCGTGTTCTAAAGCCTCGTGCAGCCTTTGTTCTATAGTTAGTAAATGGCTGCTTTGGGGATTAATTGTTGAAGTATATAACTGATAGTTATTTCTTCCCATTTCTTTAGCGCGGTACAAGGCCGCATCGGCATTTTTGACTAAAGTTTCGGCATCTTCACCATCATCTGGATAAACAGCAATGCCGATGCTGGTGCTAACATGAAACGGTTGTCCTTCTAGTTTAAATGCTGGCTTTAAATTGTTGAGTATTCTTTGAGCTGTTTTAACTGCATCTTCTAAGCAATTGATATCGGGAAGCAGTATGGTAAATTCGTCGCCTCCCCAGCGGGCAACCGTGTCAGTCGATCGCAAACTGTCGCTGATGCGTCCCGCAAAACCTTCTAACAGGCGATCGCCTGCAGCGTGACCTAGTGTATCATTAATCTTTTTGAACCTGTCCAAGTCTAAAAACATCACAGCTAGCATTTTTGGGGTTTTTTTAGCTTGTTTTAAGGACGCCAGCAGCCGCTCGTTAAAAAGTATCCGGTTCGGTAAACCAGTGAGTTGGTCATAAACAGCTTGATAGCGAATAATTTCTTCAGCTTGCTTGCGCTGAGTGATATCCATCATCGTACCGATCGCCCTTACTGCTTTGCCACTTTCATTGCGGATGATATAGCCGCGATCGAGCACAAAAACATATCCCCCGTCTGCACGGTGAAAGCTGTATTCTTCCGACCAACATTGAGCGTCTGAGTTCATTGTTTGGTTGAAGCTTAACATCACTCTTTCCCGTTCTTCGGGATGAATATTTAGCCACCAAGATTCTACTTCTATCGTCTGAGTTTCGTTGAGTTTGTATCCAAAAACTTTTTCAAATTCTTGGCTTAACCAATACTCATTTTTTAATAAATCAAAATCCCATACTGCATCATTTGTCGCCCGCGTCAACAGGTGAAAGCGTTCTTCGCTTTTGCGTAGTTTTTCTTCGGATTGCACCCGTTCCGTTACATCCCGAAAGCTGAATACCCGACCAGTAATTTTGCCTCCCGTGCGCTGGGGCAACGAGTAGCGCTCGAAGATTCTGCCATCTGTCAACTCGATGAGATCGAAACTTTCTTCTGCCGGGCGATCGGACAATTCTTTAGCACGGTTGAGAAATATTTCCGGGTATTTTAACTGGTTGATTCCCAACCCCACAATTTGGTGGTTATCTCTCGAATCAACCAGCAAATCCGGCAACTGCCACATTTCGGCAAATTTACGGTTAAAGCTGACAACGTTTCCTCCACTGTCAACTGCCAGAATACCGTCAGCAGTAGATTCAATGGTTGCTTGAAGCAATGAAAGAGATGTTTCTAGTTCTAACTCTGCTAATTTGCGATCGCTGATGTCAAATGCTGTGATTAATATTGAGGCTTGTTTTTCAAATTTTATAATATCTACAGTTGCTTCAATCCAGCGCATTCTTCCGGTTTTCGTGACTATTATTAATTCATATTTAGAGCCTGCACTTGAGCGCGCGTGGCTGGATTTACCCCAGTTTTTAACTATTTCTAGAAAATCTCGATGAATTAAGTCGTATAAATCCAATGCTAGTAATTCTTCGCGAGTATATCCTGTCAGAGCTTCTGTCTGAGGATTGACATAGCGAAACTGTCTGCGGTGATAGATAAACGCAACAGCATTAACAGTTTCTATCAGTTGGCGAAACTTTTTTTCACTGCGCCGCAAATTTCTTTCAGCCCGCTTGCTATCGGTAATATCTTGTGCTATGTATAACTTGCCGCTGACCTTGCCTTGACCGTCGCGAATAATTGAAATAGAAAGCTGTACAATTATTTTTTTTCGGTGTTTAGAAAGGTATACTTTTTCGACGTTGCGGACAGAACCTTCGGCTGTTAAACTGGCTAACTCTAACTCCGGGGCTGGTGATTCACTGTTATTAAAAAGTCCGGCTATTGGTTTGCCTAACAACTCTATTTTAGAGTATCCCAAAAGTTGACAGGTAGCTTGGTTTAACGACAGGATATGACCGCCGGGGGTAGTCGCAATTATGGAGACCTTCATTTCCTCGCAAATATCCAGGGCATATTCGGCAGTTTGCTGCAAATCTTGGGTCATTTGGGCAATAGTATGCCAGATATCCAGTTCTTTTTTTGGATACAACACTTTTTCTCCTTGTGGTAGCTTGTCATTCTCTGTTTCAGACTTCGGCTGGATTAACCTCATCGTCTTGGATAAGCTATTTATTGTTTTATCCATGATTAATAATGAGATTAATTAATAAATAAATAAAACCCAGATCATAAGAGATTATTGTTAACCTAATACTAGGTTTTTTTCTAGGAGTTTCCTGAGATTTTATATAATTGTATGTCGGTAATTTTACTGAGTCAATTTGGGATAATGTATCCAAAAATAATGCGGCGCTTGCAGAATTAAGGGGGTGAGAGGCCGATCGCAAATAGCTATGTTTCTGAAACCAAACCAACATTCCTTGTACAGGGCGAGTGCCAGGTTCATCCCCTACACTTGTCTGTAATATTTTTGGATTAATGCAACATTCCACAGGAAAAACAGCAAGCCCTAAATATCCCAACACTAATTGAATAATTATTGTCATTTCTCTATTTCCTGATTTATATTAAATAAATTATTTTTTGTAATCATAAATGTTTAAATTTTTAGCAGAACTTGCTCTACCCTAGGAAAACCCAGCTAACATTAATTTAGGTGGATTTGTAAATAAAATTGTCCCAAGCTGATAATTTAGCTTGATAACTAATTATAATTTTAATCTTAATTTAAAATATGTCATCAGCCATTGTGCCACAAATTATCCGCCATTCTGCCTAGACACCGTGTGGGAGCGCGCTAAAATTAGATAATTCCCGCAAGGAGGCGACCGGGATTTGTTAGAAAAATAAACAATTAGCTTAAAATCGATGCAGAGGTCCCCTAATTGAACCCATGAGTCAGACCATCCCAGAACTCCAAAAAGAAGTCCGCGCGCAGCAAGCAGAAGTTACCGCCCTGCAAGAGTCGCGGGAAAAACTTGGCGTACAGCGCTCAGAGTGCCGAGTGGCAGTCAGTTTTCCCAAAAATAATACTCCTGAAGCCATTGCTGAGTTCCACCAGCAAACTGCTGCTTTTGGGGAGCAGTGGTTGCAGCAAATCCAGGAGATTGACCGAGAGACTAAAAATATTGAAAAACAACTGGAACAAAAACAGGCGGTACTCAATTACAAACAAGGCGAACTAGACAAATTGCTGGCCGGACAGCACTGGCAAGAAGTAGAAAACCACGTTCAAACGGGGGAAAAACGCTTGCAAGCACAAGCTCGCAGAATCAATCAAGCAGCAGCCCAGCTAGAGACAGAAATCCAAGCTTTAAAAGCACTGTACGACCAACTCAATCCGAGTTATTCCGAGTGGTTTCAACAACCAACTCAAATAGTTGAATTTTCTGCAAAAACTATTCCTTATGCTTTTCCCAGCAGCAGCGGGTTGATATTGGAAAATAAGGAGATTGAGTGGGAAAAAAAGTAGTTTTGAGTTGTGAATGTTAAAGGTAAATTAGTAAGGTGAATGTCGCCGTCGAAGACTCCTATAAGCAAGACACATTTGACGGCGACATTCAAATAATTTTACCCGGTTTATTAGTAGGTTAAAAAAGACACAAAACTGTCTCTGCCCAGCTAATATTAAGAGTTTTGAGTTTCTTTTTGGGAAACAGGTTTATTTTGAACTGTGGTATCAAGATAAAATATAAAATCTAACAGTCCTAGACAGATAAACCGGCTTGTACGAAAAGACTTCGTTGCCACCCTCCCTCCTGCTAAAAAAAACAGTTAATGAGAGTGAGGAGTGCGTAAGCCCTGTCTAAAATCTCAAATAGACTTACTGATGAAACAATTGATTTGGATAGCGCTATTTATTCTGGTTGCGGTGGTGGCTGTGGGTTGGCGTTCTGACTCGTGGCAGCGGTTGTCGGGTGTACCCGCAGTTTCGATCGATCGCCAAATTAACATTTCCCAAAATCCGTCTTTATCACCGCTTCCTGCTGAAAAAAATGCAGTTTATCTGCCGCAAATTGACCCATCTCGGTTGTGGAAACACGTCGAAACTTTAGCAGGAGAACGCGATGGAGAACGATCTCGCTCTTTTACTAGAGACTACATTTCCCAACAACTGCAAACATTAGGATTTTCCCCAGAACTGCAGCCGTTCGATCGCGGAATCAACGTCTTCGCTGAGAGAAAAGGTACTGACTCAAACGCCGGGGCAATTTTAGTAGCAGCACACTACGATACTGTACCAAACTCCCCGGGCGCTGACGACAATGCGACGGGAGTTGCAGTAGTTTTAGAAGTAGCAAGATTGCTGGGTTCTCGCCCCACACCTCGGACACTGCAAGTAGCATTTTTCGACAGGGAAGAACTCGGACTTTTAGGCAGTTTAGCATTCACTGGTAGCGACGCGCGCTTAAAAAATTTGCAGGGAGCGATCGTCCTAGATATGGTAGGTTATGCCTGCCACACGCCCGGATGCCAGCAATATCCCGAAGGATTGACAGCGCAACCTTTTCTAGAAGCATCGGGGGTAAAATCTCCCGACAAAGGCGAGTTTATCGCTGTGATTGGGGATGCGGAACATCCGCTGCTATTGAAAAGTTTTGCGGAGTCGGGAAAAGCCGATTTGCCGCCAGTGGTGGCGCTGCCGGTTCCCCTGAAAGGGTTGCTGACTCCCGATGTTTTACGCAGCGACCACGCCCCTTTTTGGTATAAAGGAATTGGTGCTGTGTTGGTGACGGATACTGCAAATTTGCGATCGCCCCACTATCACCAATCTAGCGATACCCTAGCAACTATCGATCGACCTTTTTTCGCCGGTTCTGCTCAAGTTGTTGTTAATGCCGTGGCTAAACTATTGGAAATTCGGTAATTTGTAATCGGTAATCTACTCGTTACCAGCCTCTGCCTGTTAACGCATATCCGGAGGCTCTGCCTCCAATTTTCCCACGCCAAGCAAGCGAGGCAGAGCCTCTGGAAATCGGTTCCTAGGCAGAGCCTAGGAACTAGATAAATAACTAATAGCTAATGACTAATAACTAATAACCAGTGTTTAACAAAGAAAGTTTGCGACGGCATTTACTGCAACTAGACAATCGAGGCTACAAAGCCTACAAAGACATTCAAGGTAACTACGACTTTTCTGAATTCACATTAATTATTGATTACGTGCAGGGAGATCCGTTTGCTTCTCCCAGTAAATTTAGAGTCATAGTTCCCCCCAACATTGCTCAACTTCCCCGCGAACTTTTCAACTCTCGGAGTCGAGAAATAGCCCTGCGAGATTACCTAAGTCGCCAGTTTGACAAAGCAGCACACAGCATCAGCATCAAACGCGGCACTGGGAAAAGCGGTTTGATTGCAGTGACGGGCTTTGGACAAGAAGTTTTAGAGCGAACTTCCGCATTTATCATTTCCTCAAATACATCCGGTATCGAAGATTTAGGAGGAGTTGAACTGCGATTTGCCGTCGGACTTCCAGCGGGCGGACGCAGTATCTTAGGGCGACAAGCTGCTGAAATGCTGTGCGAAGATATTCCGCAAATTGTCAGCAATTCTCTCAAATACCTTCACTTAAATGCTGCGGAATGTCGCCGTCACGTTGAAACTGTAGAAGATGCTGACTGGCTGCGGCAGCAGTTAGCTCAAAACGGATTAGTTGCGTTTGTTGCTGACGGTTCTATTTTACCCCGTCGCAGCGGTGTTGACGATCGCCCTTTGTTAAATAATGCTGTGGCTTTTCAGTCGCCGCCGTCGTTAAAAGTAGAGTTTAATTGTCCGAATCGCGGTTTGATTTCCGGTATGGGTATTCCCGCTGGCATTACTTTGATTGTTGGGGGCGGCTATCACGGCAAATCCACTTTACTCAGGGCGATTGATTTGGGAGTTTACAACCGAATTCCAGGAGATGGTCGGGAATTTGTGGTGACTAATCCGGCGGCGGTAAAAATTAGAGCGGAAGATGGCAGAAGTGTCGCGGGAGTTAATATTTCGCCTTTTATTAACCACTTGCCACAAGCTAGAGATACTGCACAATTTTATACTGAAAATGCGAGCGGTAGCACGTCGCAAGCTGCTAATATTATGGAGGCTTTAGAAGTGGGGAGAAGGAAGAAGGAAGAAGGAAGAGGGAAGAAGGAAGAAGAAAGAGGGAAGAGGGAAGAGGGAAGAGGGAAGAAGGAAGAAGCTCAGTCTTTTGTTTTAGAGACGGAATTAGTCGCTATTTCAGAAGGGGATTTAGTGCCTGTTTTATTAGTTGATGAGGATACGGCGGCGACGAATTTTATGATTCGCGATCGCCGAATGCAGGAACTCATCGCTAAGTATAAGGAACCGATTACGCCGTTTATTGATAAAGTTAAACAGTTGTACACAGATTGCGGCGTATCGACTATTTTAGTCATGGGGGGAAGTGGCGATTATTTTGATGTGGCAGATACTGTGATTTCAATGGATAACTTTCAAGCAGATAATGTAACGGAAAAAGCTAAAGAAATTGCTAAGAATTACTCGATTAGCCGTGCTGCTGAAGGGGGGAATTTTTTTGGTGAGATTACTCAAAGAGTGCCGATTCCTGCTAGTTTAGATCCGAGTCTGGGACGGCGAGATGTGCGGGTGAAGGTGCGGGATGTTGATGAATTGGCTTTCGGAACAGAGGATATTGATTTGGGTGCTGTTGAGCAAATTGTGGACAGCGGACAGTTAAGGGCGATCGCTGCGGCAATGGTTTATGCTAAGCAGCAATACATGGACGGGAAACGCACTTTGTCGGAAATCATAGATTTGGTGATGGCAGATATTGACGCGCAGGGGATGGATATTTTATCGCCTTTTCCTGAAGGGGATTTTGCCATGTTTCGACGCTTTGAATTAGCTGCGGCAATTAATCGGCTTCGCAGTTTGTCGGTTGTTGCCAAATAGAGTTGCTTAATATAAATGTATTGTTGTCATACTTTTGATATGCTAACAAAAGTGAGTGCAAAAACCGCGATTGAAGTATGACAGGCAATATAGGACAACTGACTGCTTTAAGCGATCGACCGTATTTAGTATTAAGCAATCAAGGCGAGGTTTTACAGTTAGAGTTAAAACAGCAGCAGCACGTATTGGGGCGCGATCGCACTCGTGCTGATTTAGTCATTCCCGATGCTTGGCGCGCAGTTTCCGCCGTTCACGCTGTTTTGCGCCAAATTGGAAATAATTACTGGATTTACGACGGTGACGGGCAGCGGCCGAGCACTAATGGCTTATTTGTCGATCGCACTCGCATCACTCCCAATGACGGTTATTGTCTGAAAAACGGCACAGAAATTAAAATCGGTCTCGATCCTCAAAATCAAGTTTTGCTGACTTATTTTAATCCGCTGGCGAATCAGGTTGCTGCCCCTAGCAAGCAGTCAATTCTTCTTAAGAATCGGTCGGTTTTGTTGGGCCGCGATCCAAACGCTTCGCTGCAATTAGATGCGCCGCTTGTTTCTAGACGCCACGCCACAATCGACCAAGACAGTCGCGGCAATTATATTTTGCGGGACCACAGCGTTAACGGGGTTTTTGTTAACGGTCAGCGAGTGACAAATTCTGTACAGTTGTCCGAGGAAGATGCAATTCGGATCGGCCCGTTTACTCTAACTTACCGCAGCGGTGAGTTGGAGATGCAAGACTCCGGCCATCAAATTCGTTTGGATGCTGACAGTCTGGTGATTCCCAAGCGTTTGGACGGGATAAAATTAGCGATCGAACCGGGGCAGTTTGTGGCTTTAGTCGGCGGTAGCGGTGCGGGTAAATCTACTTTAATGCGGACGCTTTTAGGCATTGAAAAAACTACTAACGGCGCTGTGTTTCTCAACGGTGACAACCTGCGCCAAAACTTCAATATTTACCGCAATCAAATCGGTTATGTGCCTCAAGATGATATTGTTCACGCAGATTTGACGGTAGAAGAAGTCTTGAGTTATGCAGCTAAATTGCGCTTACCTCCCGATACAGATGTCAAGCAGGTAGTCGCCAAAACTTTAGAAGATATTGAAATGACTCACCGTCGCAAGGCTTTGGTAAAACAGCTTAGCGGCGGACAGCGGAAGCGGGTCAGCATCGGAGTTGAACTGTTAGCAGACCCGAAACTTTTCTTTTTAGACGAACCGACTTCAGGACTCGATCCGGGTTTGGATAAGAAGATGATGCAACTGCTGCGAAAGTTGGCAAATCAAGGCCGGACGGTGATTCTGGTGACTCACGCGACGGCAAATATCACGATGTGCGATCGTATTGTTTTTATGGGTCGCGGCGGACGCCTTTGTTACTTCGGCCCGCCTAGGGAAGCGCTCGATTTTTTCGATGTCAAAACTGGCGATTTTGCCGACATTTACAACGAATTAGAAACAGGAGAAACCAACGTTCTAAGCTGGTCAGAAAAGTTTAATAAATCTCAATACTATCAGCGCTATATTGTAAACCACTTCAGCACAGGCAACGCTAATGCAAAAATACCTTCTGCACCAAAATCTCAATCTTTTGTAAAACAACTCTTTTTGCTAGCCCAGCGCTATTTTCAACTTATTTCCCGCGACTTAGTTAACTTGAGTTTAGCTCTTTTAACGGCTCCGATCGGCATTAGTTTACTGCGGCTAGCCGTCAGAGATAAAGACCCATTAATTGGCGCACCGGAGGCAACTTTAGCACCTTTAGCGCTCAGAGTTTTATTTGTATTTACCTGCGCGGCTATTTGGGTAGGACTGGCAACTTCTCTGCAAGAAATTGTTAAAGAATCTGCTATTTATTTGCGCGAACGTTTGGTCAATTTAGGATTGTTTGCTTATTTAGGTTCAAAATTTTTTATACTTTCGGGTTTGGCAGTATTGCAAACACTGTTAATGGTAGGAGTTATTCTGATTGCTTTTAAATCCCCCGAACCGAGTTTAATTTCCTGGGCGATGGGGGCAACTATTACCACATTCCTAACTTTAATGAGCTGCATAAGTCTCGGATTAGTCGTTTCCGCGATTGTTAAAAATAGCTCTCAAGCTAACAGCGCTTTGCCCCTATTATTGCTGCCTCAGATTATTTTTTCTGGAGTTTTGTTTAAGATGGAAGGTGCGGCGAGTAAGTTTTCTTGGTTGATGTTAAGCCGCTGGTCTGTGGGTGCTTACGGCTCTTTAGTTAATGTGAATGGGATGGTTCCCGCGCCTACTACATTACCGGACGGGAGTACGCTTCCTCAGCCATTTGAGCCTACTCCTGTTTACGATCCAACCTGGGAGAATTTGGGTTTAAACTGGGGTATTCTGTGCGTGCATATTTTCGTTTATTTGATGTTGAGTCTGTGGTTGCAGAAGCGGAAAGATATTGTACTTAGCGGGTGACAACGTACCTATAATGCTTGCTGCATAAAGGATAGAGCCAAGAAGCCGCGCTGAAAATAGAGAC
>NZ_JAUBQW010000115.1:0-21024 GCF_036701485.1 Microcoleus sp. Pol11C3
TCCTTATTTTTTTACCTTACCATTCTCTCAAACCTTTGTCCTGTTTAGACTAGAGGTGCCTTGTCACCCGCTAAGGACACAGCCTGATGAATTCTATTTAATTCTTGACTAGAAATCTGTTTTAATACATCCTGTATAACAATGTTGAGATGGATAGCTAGTTCATTGAGTTCCTCATTGAGTTGTTTGAGGTTATTTTTCTCTGCCTCTGTTCTTGCTTCCATTGTTTTTCCTTCTTTAGCAACGGAAGCTTTGTAGCCTAAGTCAACTAAACGGTTCAAGTTTCTTGCGAGTAAATTGACATTTAAAACATTTGCTCTTTTTAAATTCGGACTGTCTAAGTCTACCCTTCCAGTTTCTAAAGACTTTGCCACTGCTTCTAAGACTTGATTAATTCCTTTTTGAAATTCCTTCTCCCATGAATAAAGGGGAAATAATTTTTCTCCTAATTTATTGTATGGTTCGCGCTGCTGGAGTTCCAAAATTATGGTTCTTATATACTTCACAACGTCATCTTGTGACTGTTTTGCTAGAACCTGTTTAACTTTTGTATCTAGTTTTTCAAAAGGCTGTTTTAAGTTTGTATCGCTAATTTCTAAGAACCCTTCAAGTGATGACCTAATCCTTGATATATTTTCGCATTCCTGTTGATAACTTTCTTCCGAACTATTAAGAATAGCTGCTGTTGTTTGCGTTGCCCATTCCGCTACGGCATTTCCAGCATCCAGATTAAAACGTTCTATAATTTGTGGAATTACTAGCTGTGGGAAGTGTTCAGTAATATGTTCTCTTAAGTGTTGCTGAAACTCTTCTGCATAAGATTTTTTCCATAATGCTTCAGCAACTCGGTTTCGGTCGTGTCTAGACCATTTTTGTACGTTACGTGGCAAGTCTTCTAATATATCTTCATCAATTAATCCATTAAAATTGTTGTCCGCTTTTTTACACGCCTCAGCACTAAATATTTCATCATAATTTTGGATCTGAAGAGCCAGTAAAGCCGGCCATGTACTAAGTTTTACAACCTGCAACTTCTCAATCTCTTCTGTATATTCTTTTAATTGTTCAGTCAATTCACCTTTAATACTGCGGATAGCATTTTCAAAAAAGCGATTTTCTGTTTCAGGCCAATTTCTATCGGAGCGAAAAACATCAATACGATTAAGAGTAAAAAGCATACGCGCCGGAGAACCACCTAAATCTTTGACCTGCTGTACAACTTCTTGCAACAAGCTTTTTACTTTCTGTGCATCGGTTTCTGCACTATTGTATGTTACTATGCACAATGCCTCTCGGCACTGTTGAATCACATTTACGTTACCTTGATAGCCCACATAGGCTAAACCAGGTAAATCAAGAATTTTTACCCTAGTTCCTTGTGGCAGTTCTAGTTTTGACTCTTTGACAAGCCGGAAAGGGTAAAAGATTGTCGATTGTGGACAAGCTAAATTCGGTTGTTTTTCTCTATTTTCAATATAACTTATCATTGCTTCATATAAGCGCTGATAAATTTTCTCCTCTCTGATACCTCTCCATTCTCCACACTCCCACAATGCTCCTGGTGTTTCATGGATTATTAGAGACTTTTCCTTGCTATATTCGATAGTGACTGCCCCTGCGCTCATTTCACTTACGGCTACGGGGACAATTTCGGCTCCACACAACAAATTTACCAAAGTGCTTTTCCCGCTACTGGTGGTTCCTGTAGTCGCCAGAGTCAGAGTCGGATTACGAAGTTCATCAACCAGATTGCTTAAAGCCTCGTCTAATTTTATAGACAGTTCTTGCATATCAGGCTGATATGTATCTGGTAAATGCTCTGAAATTTCTATATAAAAATTATTCCAGTATTTAGCAAGCAGTTGAGCTTTGAATTCTACTTCGTCAAAAACTTTGTATAATTGTTTACTCATGTGTTAAATACTGGTGTTGATAATGAATATGTATCCTAGTTAACATATTTGAGTCGCAACTCATAGAGGGCTGACAACCGCACTGTTTAATTATGACTCTAGGGTATTATACTATACCTGTCAAGCTCCGAGCGCACTTTCTTTATTTAAATAAATTTACAAATAGGCTCTTCAGATTTTTGCAGGTCTTCAATTAGATTATCAGCGGGTGTTGCTGAATCCAGGTATGAAACGATCGCACAAACGCCGAAAGATTGCTCTAAATTGCGATCGATTATACCCATATTCCCCAACGCCGCCGATCGAACTCCTGCACAATTAGCCAACAGTCGATCGACTAAAACAAACCTCATTACCAAGGATTACCAATCATTCTAAAAGCAGACCAATAATAAGGATGAGAAAAATTCTGACTCGTCGTGTTTGCCAATTCCGGGGGTAGTGGCAGATTGCCAACAGAAGTGTGCAGCATCCCCCCTTCAATTCGCACTTCTCCCCGCAACATCGCTAATTGCGCTTGCCGGAGTGCTTCTGCTTTAATCGGAGCAGTTTTTAACTGCCTGTAAAACTCCGCCATCAATCCTAAACTGCCCTCGTCGCTGACATACCAAAGAGTCGCCATAGCCGATTTAACTCCCGCTTGCACGGCTAACCCGCCAAACCCCAACTCCGCCTCTCGATCGCCCACAGCAGTCTTGCAAGCACTCAAAACTAACATTTCAACTTGCGGGCTGTGCCAATTCATTTGCCGCAACTGATCCAAACGCAATTTAGTATCCCACAACTGAATAAAGGATTCGCTGGGGTTTCCCGATCGAAATTCGGCGTGGGTAGCCAAGTGAATCATCCCAAAAGGCTGCTGCTGGCGCTGCGATTTCAAATTGGCCAGGGTGAAAGCTTCATTCAAGAAAGACTTACCCGGCCACTGCTGCGGCGTGATTGTGGACACTTCTATTTCCACCGCAGGCAAAGGACTCATCTCTGGAAATTGCGACGCCCCCATTGCCAGAACTTGCGTATTTTTGAAATTGGCGGGGCTGGTATCTGTCAAACTCAGACTCGGCATCGCTCCAACACTGTAACGCTCTACCAGAAAGCCTTTCCCGTCGTGCAGGGCACCCATCGGTATCGATCGCAACCCCACATCTGAGATAAAAGATAAATTCTCAATGCCTTTGGCTTGCAGTTCTGCTTCCAGCGGCGCTACCATCCACTGGTAGAGCTGCTGAGCGAAGGGCAAATAACTTTTAGTGTTGCGCTTTACCGGATTAGTCAGTTCAGCGCGAAATCTCTCCATAGCTTCCATTACCTGGGCGCGAGAGGTTCCAGGGACGCGCTGGCGAACCGGCACGCCTTCCGGCGCGATCACTATCATTTCCAGTTCGTCAGAGGCTTGAATTTGCTGTTCTACGCGCAAGATGGGCGAACTGCTGTAAGGCCGAGCGACTGTAGAACCCCTGGGTACAAAGCTGATATAAATTAGAGCTGGTTTGATGCCTGTGGCTTGTTGGACACTGCGAAGGGTATTTTGGGCATCTTCTAGGGTGGCGATCGCAGTTGTTGATGGCAAATTTAGGTAATCGACAAACTCACTGGTAAATCTCTCCTCGACGGGAAAAATAACGCCGCTGAGGTTAGGTGGCAACTTGGAAGCGTCAAGATTCCCAGACGCGGGAGGTGAATTGCGCTGTTGCAAGGAATTAGATATCTGGTTTTGCTGTTGCAAGCTGGGGGAAAATAAACGATTTGTGCTGGGTGGCTGGTTGGCTGCGAGCTCCGGTGTCGCTATCGGTGCGAGATTTATTGGCGCAGCAGCAGGCGCAACCACTGGATTTTGAGTAATTGGCTGTGCGATCGGCAAATTTGATACCGGCCCTGGATTTTGAGTAATTGGCTGTGCGATCGGCAAATTTGATACCGGTGCTGGATTTTGAGTAATTGGCTGTACGATCGGCAAATTTGATACCGGTGCTGGATTTTGAGTAATTGGCTGTACGATCGGCAAATTTGAGATCGGTGCTGGATTTTGAGTAATTGGCTGTGCGATCGGCAAATTTGAGACCGGTGCTGGATTTTGAGTAATTGGCTGTGCGATCGGCAAATTTGATATCGGTGCTGGCGCTGGTTCAGGAGCTGGCGCTGGCGCTGGTGCTGGCGCTGGTTCAGGAGCTGGTGCTGGCGCTGGTGCTGGCGCTGGTGCTGGCGCTGGTTCAGGAGCTGGTGCTGGCGCTGGCGCTGGTGCTGGCGCTGGTTCAGGAGCTGGCGCTGGTGCTGGAGTTGGTAGGGATGCTTGTGGGGGAGTCGGCGCTGGTGCTGGTGTGGGTGCTGGTGCTGGTGTGGGTGCTGGTACAGGTGCAAATATAGGTGCGGGCGCTAGCGCTGGTGCTGGGGTTGGTGCTGGTGTTGGTGCGGGCGCTGGCGCTGGTGCTGGCGCTGGCGCTGGCGCTGGTGCGGGTGCTGGCGCTGGTGTCGCTGCGGATATTGGTGCGGGCGTGGGTGCGGGCGTGGGTGCGGGTGTTGGTGCGGATATTGGTGCGGGTGTTGGTGCGGGCACGGGTGTTGGCGCGGGCACGGGTGAGGGTGCGGGTGCGGGTGCGGGTGCTGGCGCTGGTGTCGGCGCTGGTGCGGGTGCGGGTGCTGGCGCTGGTGTCGGCGCTGGTGCGGGTGCGGGTGCTGGCGCTGGTGTCGGCGCTGGCGCGGGTGCGGGTGCTGGCGCTGGTGTCGGCGCTGGTGCGGGTGCGGGTGCTGGCGCTGGTGTTGGTGCTGGTGTCGGTGCTGGCGCTGGCGCTGGTGTCGGTGCTGGTGTCGGTGCTGGCGATACTGAAGAAGCCGTAATTTTAATTTGGGTCGGCTGTACTATCTGAGGGTCGGGGCTGAAATAACTTCCCTGTGTAATCACATTTTCCTTCTTTGGACCCCCAGTGGCAATGCTGCCAGCAGTACCGTTGACTTTGTTATAGTCTGGCCCGACGCCGAAAGAAGTGTTCGAGGCTTTGCCACCGTGGCCAACGGTGATATCTCCACCATTCGCGCTACCAGTCGTGGATGCGGAAATGCTGCAAGCTTGCGACAAGCAGTTGTTATTGTTTGTGAAAGTGCCTGTAGCTCGGAAATTACCGCCGGCTGTAATGTAAATATCTCCTCCGGCTGTTCGGCCTTCGGTGTTGATATGGGTTACTTCGATGTCGTTGCGGGCGTTGAGGGTGACTTCGCCACCTTGTTTTTCTTCGGAGTTGGCGTCTATAAACCCTGTTTGAATGCTGCTTGAGGGTGCTGCAATACTAACGTTTCCGGCGTTGCTGTTTTTGTCGATCGAGCGTGCGTTGATATTGCCTGTTTCTACTTTTCCTGTACGGCTGGTGACGGTGATGTTGCCGCCTGCGGTGGTGTCCGAGTGGGAGTCGAGATCCGCAGTGCTAATGTCGCCACGAGCTTCTAGGGCGATCGCACCGCCTTGGGAACTTGTCAGGTTTCCGCTGACTGCAATGGTGTTGGCTGCTTGAATTTCGATCGCCCGAGCGTTTGCATTTTTTACTGCAACGTCCCCGGCAGCTACTGCTCGGTTAGACGCCGTGAGTACCACTTCACCGCTGGCATTGACACTGAGGCCTGTAGCGTTTGTTTTACCGATGCCTGTGAGCAGTTCGGGCAAGGATGCGATCGGCAATGTCGAAGCTGTCGCGCTGGATGTTCCAGTGCTGCTCGTCGCTGAGGGCGGCTCGATTTCCAAACTCAGCAAATTGCCTCGCAGGCCCACGCGCACTAAATTTGTCCCGGTGACTGATGCTACGGTAATTTGACCGCCTGGGGCCGAAACGCTGCCGGTGCTGACAACGGTGCCGCCGAGCAAGGTTAAGTTCTGCCCAGACTTGACTGCTAAGTCTGCCGTGCTGATAATTGCCCCTGCTCGATCGGCCCCAAAAGTAAAGGAACTGGGCGCGCCTGTCAGAGATGTGTAAGTGCTACTACCGACAGCGTTAAACGAGTTTGAACCAAATCCAATAGCGGTGGCGGTGGTTGCTGTGAAAGAAGCCGGCACGTTTAAGCTGGCACTGTTGCCAAATATGATGCCGGATGGATTCATCAGAAACAAGTTAGAATTGCCCCCGGTTACTTGAATTAAGCCGTTAATAATCGAGGGTTTACCGCCGCCTATGCCCGCTAAAATGTTGCGAATGTTGGGGTTTGATATAAAGTTGGCAATTTGATTTTCCGACAAGCCGAATTCTTTAAAACTGTGGAAAAGATTTGCTTTATCGCTCGATAATTGTCCGCCTTGAATATCGAAGCGAGTTGGCTGCCCAGGAGTTCCGTTTTGGGGTGGGGTAGTGACTGTTGTGTTCGTTCCGTCCGTCGCTGGAACAATGGTTTGACCTTCAGCTTTTGCTTGCAAAAAGTAAAGATTTATTAAGACGATTTGCAGAGAAATTGCCAGTTGGCTGATTCTTTTTTTAGACAGGAATTTCGCCTGTATTTGAATATTTTTGGCGGTTTTCATAGGTTTTTAATCGGTAAAATTATAAATCACAGAAATTAGGTAAAGAAACCCGGTTTCTCTGAAAAATGGCGTAAAGACTCTATATTTATGAAGGTACCGGGTTTCGGACTGCAAGTGCCTTCCAGACTCACTGAGGAAAATTTCCCTGTAAAATTTTCCTCTGCATTTGCAATTCCCCGAGCGTATCTTCTCCACAATCTAAATATAACTCGCAATGCCTAGAATCTGTATCTTCCCGATGACATATAAAAAAATCGACTTGCCTTGACGCACTCCGACGCCGAGAAACCAATTTTTTTATATTAGTGAGAGTATGAACGAAGTATGGCGGTTAAAAAAAACTGGTTTTTGCGATCGGGACTGATCGGGATAAAATCTTTCCTTTCCTTTTATAAAAAACATAAAAGCCGGCTCTACAATTGCCGAACATTCAAATTCTGACAAGAATAAATAAGTCAAATTTTTAGGGTGTTCAGAAACCCGATTTTTTTTATAAACCGGGTTTTTCCATTTTTTGGTGTGAGGTTTTTTGAAGTAAAACTACTTAAATCCGGCTCGATTTCCCTCTGACAGTCAAATCCGCTATTGTCGGTTTCGATCGGCTGCCTTTCGGTTTTAATCTGTCACCCTGTTGCTGTTTAATGGGCTATTCAGGCGGAGTTGTTGAATGATTTAAGAGTTAATTCGGTGAAGTTTGGACGGTGGGCGAGGGACTCGGTGAAGCAGGGCTCGGTGAAGCAGGGCTCGGTGAAGCAGCGCGCGGTGAAGCAGGGTTCGGTGAGGGATTTGGTGAAGGAGTGGATTGGTTGGATTTTTTGAGGCCGACAAAAGCGTCGTAACGGGTGGTACGATCACCAATGACGGCCGCTGTAACGCCGATCGACCGTGTGGCGTCTATCCACATTTTTTGGTTGGGAGGAAACTCCGGCAAAGCTAGGTTTTTCGGGTTAAACGCACTCTCGGTGTCGATGAAGAAATTGCCGTTATGGGGTTGAAGTTGCGATCGTACAGTTTTCTGGAACAGTTCGCTGCTTAAAAGCGGACTTTTCGGTGCCGGAACGATCGCGTCAACCACTGGAGCTCCTACTGTGATAAACGCTACATCGTTCATCCAGCCGCGAGTTACCGTAATCCCTCCAAACGGCGATGTCCATTTTGTTGCAGGTTTGCCGCCGACTTGAATTTCCTCAACTCTAAACCCTTTCATTTTCATCGTTTCATCAAGCTGTTTCAGGGATTTGTTGGCTGCGCCCCGGTCGTTTGTTTCCACCATAAATACAAATCCGGCAGCAAATTTGTCTTTGGGATTCTGCGCCGGGGCTGGTATTAATGATAGAGAAAATTCTCCCCCCATCCAGTTCATCAAGTCTTTATCTAAATCCATGCCCGTAGTGGATTTTAAACCTGTGCGTAAAACTTGGGGATTAATCGGGGAAATCGGGTTCGCCTCGGCTCCCAATACATAGTCTTGCCACAAACGCTGCAAGTTGCCGCCGGATACCATCATTATTGTATTGCTTGGCAGGCGGTTAACCATTTTTAGAGCATTGTTTTCTACTGCTATCCTTCTGGTAGAATCTGGTTTTAGCCAAGAGACTGATTTGAATCCAATTCCTTCTGGCTCCAGCGTCGCTGTGGTGGCAAATCCCTGATTTTGTTGCAGTTTTTCGAGGCTTTCTGGCGAAATTTCACGGGCTGAGTTGGCGGCGGCATAGGCGGCGGCAACGGGCATATTGACGTAGATTTGACCGAAAGCGCCCGGACTTTTTATTTTGTCTATGGCGTCTGCATAGCCAGGGGTTTTGGCTAGGGAAGGTTCTCCTTTGTAGGTGTCGATTATTCTGTCTGTAGCGCTAGGATCTGTGGTGACTGCTAGATAGTTGGTGCCCAATACCGCGACTGAGAAATTGCGATCGGGTACGCCTTGAGTTTCTGTGACTTGCACGCCTTTATAATTACGCTCAACTATTTTTCCTTGGCTGAGGGGTCTGGGTTTTGTTAATAATTCTTTGGCTTTGATCGGGTTGGCAATTGGCAGGATAATTGCCACTGACTGTTGAATTGGCGGAGATGGGGGGGTGTTGGGTGCCGGCGAGGGGGCTGGTATAGCTATTTTGTTGCGGAGAAAGGCTACCATTGCTGTGTTACCAACCCAGGGTTGAATGTCTTGCTGGTAGGCGTAGCCGTTGCTTGTCAGAAGGCGATCGCGCATTTCGCTTAAAAACCTCTCAAACGAAGCTTTTGACTCGGGCGTGCCAAACTCTCGCAGTCTATTCCACTGCGATTCATCGGTGCTGATGGATAGGGCCATCATCGTATCTTGCGGGACAACGGTTGCCCCCGCCGGCAAATCTTTGGCGGGTCCACGGGAGATGACGAGGTAGTAGGTGACAAAGCCTAAACCGATCAGAAGTGTGGCGGCTCCGATCGTAAACAGCAGGGAAGATTTATCTTTCTTAAACATTATTCGTAAGGTTCGGGTGGTCGCAACATGATAGATTATTTTCTTGGCTCATGTAACAGATACATTAGCAGATACATATAACCGGGCCAATCTAGGAAACTCGAATTTACCCCTCCGGGCACGACCTGAAAAACAGTCTTTACTTGAATCTGACAGTAGGTTAATATGGATTGCGGTTGCACCGTCCGTGATTGTTGACTGTTGACTGTGAGCCGAAAAACAGAAAATTGTGCTTATATTTGGTGGCAGATTGAAGGAGACTTTACCAGAACGATGCTGCCGGATTTGATATAAGTCCGTGGAAGGAAACCCAACACAAAAAATGTAGCAAGACTTTTGTGAAATGGTATTAACTGAATCAGTTTCTAGCCTTAAAGTCTTTAAAGATAGTTTGAAACGAGTACATCAGTCGATGGACATCGTTTGTGGCTCCAGGAAAAATGTTGAGTTCCCATTTTTTGCGAGCGGTAGTTAGAAGTTTTGCTACGGGTTGCGAGTAACTGTTAGAAATGAAATAGCTGCCGCCTTCGTAGCGAATGTCTGAGGCTAAGCCGATAAAAGCACCAGCCATTTCTAGTTTAAGTTCTGAGGTGCAGTGCTGAGATTTTACTGCTAAAATTACTTGCGAGTGCCGGGGTTCGCGGTTGAGCAAGCGACAGATATTCGCTTCTTTTTGGTACAAAATTAAAACGTTGCAGTTGTGCAGAACTCCAGCTCTACCTTGGACTTTTACTCCTAGGTGAACTTCCAGGGCTGGTTTGTCGGGAAATTCCACAACAGCATGAGTGTATGGATGTGCAGTTCCGTGGATTTTTCCTGCTGTTTTTCTAAATGTTAAATATTTCGGTGTTTCGTCGTCTAAAACATTGTTATAATAAATATTGCCGCCTTCATTCGCAACTGCTTTGAGCAGGATGGTGAATAGATAAGCGTCAAAAATTATGGCTTGTTCTGCCAGTCCGTTGAAATCGGGATCGATCGAGCTTTTTAATTTGCTTTTAATTTCGGAATTGATGGCGTAGTTGCTGGGCCCGGAAGGCAGTTTTTCGAGTAAGTGCTTGAGGGCGATCGCCTGTTTGTGGCGGGGGGCTGTGACGCTGGAGGTAAACTCGATTGTTTTGGCAGTTTCGGCACCTGAATTGGCAAATGTAATTTTTGTGCCGAGGGGAGAGGTTTCTGATTCTACTTTCAAGAAATAAGCAATTTCGTCTTCCATTTCGGAAGTATTCACAGTCGCTTGTTCGACAGCATCAATTAACAGCAAAAGTTGTTCTTTTGCGGTATAATCTTCTATCTTGAGCAGGGGTGTTTTTCTTTTGAGCGATCGCTCTTCTATTACTTTGCCTATCTCTACAGTATCGGCTACTTGTTGAACTACCCAACCTAAATTAAACTCATTCAGAATTGCCGCCAGTTCCTGATAGAGTTTGGCGTACTCGATCTCGTCCATAATTGTTTCTGCGCTGCCTACTATTCTGATTATACAAGCAGATTTGATTTTTTGGTCAATGGCTGTTGAGCAACTACGCAGATTGCCTGTAATGGCGGATTGGCCGAGTGTTCGAGTGTTCGAGTGGGGAAAATCTTTGTCTTGGCTGAACATCCATCCGTTACATCGGTTAAATCCCGTACATTGCTGGTTGCCGAACTTGCTGCTGCTTGAGAGAGACAATTGGGAGTAAGCTATTCTACGACATTTGTAGCGATCAAACTATGGCAACTATCAACGACAACTACCTCAAACTCAAAGCTGGCTACCTGTTTCCCGAAATTGGGCGCAGGGTGAAAGCCTTTGCAGAGGCGAATCCCCAAGCGCCCATCATCCGGCTGGGGATTGGCGATGTGACTGAACCACTACCAGAAGCTTGCCGCCAAGCGATGGTGGCGGCGGTGGAAGAAATGGGTTCGCGGGATACCTTTAAAGGATACGGCCCGGAACAAGGTTATGAGTGGCTGCGGGAGAAAATTGCCGAGCACGATTTCAAGTCGCGGGGATGCGATGTTGATGCTTCGGAAATCTTTATTTCTGATGGTTCTAAGTGCGATTGTGGCAATATTCTCGATATCTTGGGCAACAATAACACGATCGCAGTTACCGATCCAGTTTATCCGGTGTATGTAGACACTAACGTGATGGCTGGACACACGGGAGATGCGAACGAAAATGGCGAATACGGCGGCTTAGTTTACCTGCCAATTACAGCAGAAAACAATTTTACTGCGGAAATTCCCACCGACAAAAAAGTCGATTTAATTTACTTGTGTTTTCCGAATAACCCGACGGGGGCAACTGCAACTAAGGAACACTTGCAAGCTTGGGTAAATTATGCTAAAGCTAACGGTTCGATTATTTTCTTCGATGCGGCTTACGAAGCGTATATTACCGATCCGAGTTTACCGCATTCTATCTACGAAATTGAAGGGGCGCGGGATTGTGCGATCGAATTTCGTTCTTTTTCCAAAAATGCTGGTTTTACGGGTACTCGCTGTGCGCTGACAGTTGTACCGAAGACTTTGACAGGAAAAGCAGCAGATGGTTCCGATGTCGAAATTTGGAAGTTGTGGAACCGCCGCCAATCTACTAAGTTTAACGGAGTTTCTTACATCGTGCAGCGCGGTGCTGAGGCGGTTTATTCTGAGGCAGGAAAGGCACAGATTCAGGCATTAGTCAATTTTTACATGGAAAATGCGAAGATAATTCGCGAGAAATTGACAGCGGCGGGAATCGAGGTTTTTGGTGGCGAAAATGCACCTTATGTGTGGGTGAAAACGCCTCACCGTTTGTCGAGTTGGGATTTCTTTCAGAAGTTGCTGGAAACTTGCAATGTGGTGGGAACTCCGGGTTCTGGTTTTGGTGCGGCGGGTGAGGGTTATTTCCGCATTTCGGCGTTTAATAGTCGGGAGAATGTGGAGGAGGCGATGAGACGGATTGTGGAGAAGTTTAAGGTTTAGTATCATCTCTCTGTTCAACCGAAAGGCCGCCAGCCCGCCAGGGAATAAATTCCCTGGCTAATAGCTAAAGTCCTCTGAAGAGGACTAATGAATTCTTCAGTCCTCTTCAGAGGACTTTAGCTTTGAGACAGGGGTTTCAACCCCTGGCGGACTGCCGGATTCAGCGAAAGAGCATTAATTTAATATGTTGTCGGACAGGCCGGAAAGCCTGTTCTTGAAAATAGTAAAAGATGTGAGTTATAATCTAAAATGATTGTGGCTCAGCGTTTCAATAAAAAATACCAGCCAACACCAGGAGTTTTTATGCACTTGCTACGAGTTCAAGTTCCTGATTTTCGCGGTTTGAAAAATATAGACATCACTTTTGAAAAGGATTTTGTTCCTAGTATTTTTCCGCTTGGCAGTCAAAATGGCGGCGGTAAAAGTACGCTGCTGCAATTAATTTTTGTGTTGCTACATTGTTCTGTTGATGAGGATAAAAAACCGTTTATAGCAAATATGCTTCAGGGATTTAAAGTTGCTGATGGGGAAGAAAAAAGAGTCTTAGCCCTCATTGACATTTGGGATGGAGAAAAAATTGTCAAACTTGAATTTTCTTGTAAAGATTTTTCTTTTATAGAAGGAACCGCTCCAATCGAGCATGAACTCGAGTATGAATATAAACATCCAAATCCCGAAAATATCGTTATATGTTATGTTGAAAAAAGTAGAAAAGAAATATTGTACAACATTACAGAAATAACAATAATAGTGTTAAACTGTCATGTTAATAATCAAAAAAAGGAGCAAGCAAAATTATTCTTAAATAAGGTATCGCGTAAAGTATTTCTAGCCGCTCCTTCAACACAGGTTTTTCTGTTTCTTCCGCCGGAGGAGAGAAAGCTATTATTTAGAAACTCAAGTAACGGAGATAATTATTACGGGATACTCGAATCTGCACGATCTAAATTACAAGGCTTGTTTACCTATGACTTCCTTGCTGTAGAGCTACTTATTGAGTCCTTTAAAGCTGCTCGCGATCGCGATTTCCAAGAAGCCATCAAGACAGGTAACTACGGGAACAGCTATCAAGCTCTAATCAAGGAGTTAAATCTGCTGCTTGGAAATAAAAGGATAAATTTAGATGAAGATTTTTCGGGTGTCAACTTTCAATTGGATAATAATGGTGAAACTATAGAACTCTATCCAGAAGATTTAAGTCACGGCGAACTCAAAAGACTTAGCATTTATATATGGCTCAAGTCCCGCAACATAAAAGATGCTATTGTTTTGATGGATGAAGTTGAAATTGCTTTTCATCCAGATTGGCAATATCAAATTATATCAGACCTCAAAGAGTGGGCACCCAGCAATCAATATATTCTGGCAACTCACTCCTACGCATTATGTGAAGCTCTGACACCAGCCCACGTTAAAGAAATAGAGCCAAAACTAATCAAACAAAAATCCTAATACTAGAAATGAGTCTGAATCCAGAACAGCTAGAAGAACACTGTGAGATAATTCTTAAATCTCCCAGAATTAAGAACAAAATTGTAGTGTTATGCGAGGGCCCTATTCCCGATATCGAGGGTAGACGATCGCCTCAAGCTTATAAAAACATGGATAAAATGCCGGATGCCAACTTTTATAAGGCTTGCGTTCCGACATGGTGGAGACAGAAGTTACCGGAATTTTTCAACTGTGGCGATCGCGCAAGTGTAATAAATACTTATTTGAATCTTTTAAGATTACACGAACATGATACCACTAACTCGTATTTAGATCCCGATCGACTTTTTGCAATGATAGATTTGGACTTGCACCTGCAAAAGATTGATGATTACATTTTTCCAGATACAGAAGCAATTTTTTGCAATCTTTACGAAAAATCGGAGGTGCGATCGCAAAATGCAAAACGGCACCGGATATGGATTACAGGTTTAATTCATAAAGAAGCATATTTTCTTACACCTGAGCTTCAATCAATATTTGATGATTATCCTCATCCTCCGATGTATCAGGATAATCCTGTTGAACTGAATAGTATTTATATGGATATGGCTGATAAAATTAGTAGCGATCCCGACTTGAAGAATAACCTTAACATACAGAGAGCGCTCGCTCGCATAAATCATTGTTTAAATTGTGCGGAGTTAAATGAATTACAAGATTCATGGAAAACTGAGTTTCAAAATACCTCCGATGAAACGTGCAAGCATCAATTAATTATGGCTTTGCTCACAATTAAAAAAGTTAAGAATGAGAAACAACCTGAGCATGATTATTGGGAAAAAATTAAGCCACCCGCTGACTGGAGTGGGAATGAGAAAGTATTTAGAGAGCAACTCTCGTTAGAAATTGGGAGATTTTATTCAGAGCAAAATAGCGATGTTAAGTCTCATATTCCTTTTTTTTTCAAAACATTGTATGAGTTCGTTTAAATAAAACGCCTCAATTATAATATTCCATTTTCTATCCATCAGCATCGCTAGGAAAACCAAATTGGTCTGGTAATTCAGCCGAAGTAATTTGCAGAATCTCTAGCAACTTCTTGTATTGAACAGGCGTTAGCTTCGGTACAGATCGCCCCGATTCCCAGTTCCTTACCGTCGCTTCCGTAACGCCAAGTGCTTCTGCTAGCTGCTTTTGAGTCATAAACCGCTGAACTCTCAGTCGCATTAGGGGCGATCGCTCTGCTCTTTCTGAGATTTCCATAGGCCATTTGTTACTTTATGTTAAATAATGCACGGTTTTATTAAATACGTTGACGTATACCGTTATTTGATTTACGCTTATAGCAATAGAGATTAGACAGCACCAGAACCGCAACTTGTGCTGTAGGGGAATTGCTGTCTTTTCTTCAACTTGTTATTGTACGCGGTTTTACCGTTACAAAGCATCAAACCTATCCAAAATTATTAGTCAAAGCTATGTTGCAAGATTCATCATCGAACCAAACATCGCCGAATGTTTTAACCAACCAAACCTTTGAGGGCGATCGCGAAGCAGTCCGTCACGTCATCATCGGTTCGCCGCTGGGGGTACGCCGAACTATCCACCAACTGCACGCATTGCGCTACGAGGAAGCAGTTCGTTGGACTCATCCGATCGCCATTCCCGACAATCGCATCATTATTACACCCGAACAGGGAGAAATCATGAGTCTGTTAGTCAAATTAATCCGGCTGCAATGAAGTCTAAATGTGCGATCGATCTTTCTAGAATTGAGTCAAAAGTGCGATCGCGAATCTCTTCTCGTTGCCCGTGCTAAACTCAACAGATATATCCAAAAACTCTTGTGGGGTAGGCATCCTGCCTGCCCTTGGCACAAACTTAACAACTAGCTCCCAATTCAGCTTATGATTGTTATCACCCCCGTGCTCAAACCTGTTAGCCAAATAACGCTTTCTCCCGGTAGTGTCGTGACTATTCCCAATATAAGTTGGCTGGAATTCGAGTCGATTTTGCAGGAATTAGGAGAAAAGCGAAGAACTAGAATTGCCTACAGCAATAGTACCCTAGAAATCATGGTTCCCTTAGCCGAACACGAAAGGCCGAAAGATTTAATTTCCGATATTGTAAAAATTTTACTCAAGTCAGCGGGCAGAAGATATGAACCCTTTGGTTCTACTACTTTCAAACGGGAAGGTGCAGCAGGAGTTGAACCTGATGCTTGCTTTTATATTCTAAATTATCAGCGGATGATTAATCGCCGCCGACTTTTACCGGACGATCCGCCGCCCGATTTGGCAATTGAGACGGATGTTACTTCTAAAACTACGATCGATGCCTATAAAATTATTGGAGTTCCAGAAATCTGGGTTTACGACAGCGGCAGACTTCGCATTTATTTGCTGCAAGATGGAGAGTATGTAGAATCCGATATGAGTCCGAATTTTCCAGAAATCGCGATCGCACAACTTATCCCCACAGCGGTAGAACGTGCTTTGCAGGTAGGAAGTTGTCAAGCGCTAGAAGAATTTGAAAGTGCGATCGGCTGAACTCGTAAGAGACGTTACGCGCTTGGCGCTTCGCATCCGAAAAATCACACAATTACTGCCAAATTGTCAACCCCTAAAGATCGATAAATTGTATCTCTTTGCTGATAACTCCGCCCCAAAGAACTAATCGCATTTTGCAAATCTTCCACAGACTGACAACTGCCGCCAACCGCACCGGCCATTGTAGTAATGTGTTCTTCCATCAATGTACCGCCGATGTCATTGCAGCCCCATTTCAGCGCTTCTGTAGCTCCATCTAAACCTAATTTTACCCAACTGGGTTGGTGATTGGAAATCAAATTGCCTAAGAAGATTCTCGATACAGCGGTGAGTAACAAAGTATCTGCTAAAATTGGTTGGTCGCGGCCGACTCGACTCCGCAAAGGAGCCGGTGCTTCCTGTCCGACAAATGGTAGTAAAATAAATTCTGTAATGCGTGCCCCATAGTTTTGGTCGATCGCAGTTTGTTGGAGCGATCGCACTTTTTCTAAATGCAAAACCTGCTGTTGGGCCGTCTCAATATGCCCGCACAGCATCGTACTCGTTGTCGGCAAACCCAGACGGTGAGCAGTTCCCACAATTTCCAGCCAAGTGGCCGAATTTAGTTTTTCCGGGCAAATCACCCGTCGCACAGAATCGTCGAGAACTTCCGCAGCGGTTCCCGGCATCGAACCGACTCCCGCATCCCGCAAAGCCGAAATTACATAGCTGAAACTAAGATTATCTTTTCTAGCAATAAATTCTATTTCTTGGGGCGAAAAAGCGTGCAAGTGCAACTGAGGAAACTTATCCTTAATAGTTTTCACCAATTGCAGATAATAAGGTAAAAATGCGCCGTTGAGCTTAGCTTGAAGATTTAAGCCGCCCTGCATACAAATTTCCGTTGCACCCCGCTGCACTGCATCAGTTGCCTTTTCCTGAATTTGGGCTGTATCTAACCAAAAAGCGCCCTCATCTCCCTCGTCGCGGCGGAATGCACAAAAACTGCAATGCTGCTCGCAAATGTTAGTAAAATTAATATTTCGATTGATAACGTAGGTGACAGTATCCCCTGATTGTCGGCGGCGGAGCAAGTCAGCGGTTGTTTGAATAGAAGCTCGCGCATCGGCATCTCTTTGCTGCAAAAGTACCAAGGCCTCTGCGGAAGAGATGTTATAACCTTGTAAAGCTCGATCAAGAATTGCATCCACAGTTTTTTTGTTAGCTAAGCTACAGAATTTATGCCTAGAATTAAGGGCTTTTTGATATCTTAACAAATCAAGTCTAGACGAAACAGATTCTAAAGTCTAAAGTCATAAAAACATCTTTTAATTTCTAGAAACCGGAACTATGAACATCAAGCAAGCAAATCACCTCTTGCCAGTGCCGTCTGGGCCTTTGCAAATTCCTGCCGTACAGACTTTCGGTTCCAATTTTACAGACGCAGACACACCGCCAATTTATTTTTCCCTCGTCATTCCCACCTACAACGAGTGCAAGAATGTCCAGAGTATTGTAGAAAAATTGAGCCAATTGCTCGACGGAAGTATTCCCGGCAACTACGAATTAATTGTAGTCGATGACAACAGCCCCGATCGCACATGGGAAGTTGCCCTGTCCCTGACAGCGGAATATCCGCAATTGCGGGTAATGCGCCGGGAAGAGGAGCGGGGACTTTCCACAGCGGTAATTCGCGGGTGGCAGGCCGCTCGGGGCGAGGTTTTGGGCGTCATTGATGCCGACTTGCAGCATCCCCCGGAGACGCTATTGCAGCTTTTAGCAGAAATTCAGCGGGGAGCCGATTTAGCTGCTGCGAGTCGTCACGTTGCTGAGGGCGGGGTAAGCGACTGGAGCGTTGTCAGGCGATTTTTATCGCGGGGCGCTCAAACCGTGGGGTTGGTGATCCTACCGGGAGTGGTGGGCCGAGTTTCCGATCCGATGAGCGGCTATTTTATGGTGCGTCGCAGTTGCATTGCGGGCAAAACCATGAATCCTGCAGGTTACAAAATTTTGATTGAAGTGCTCGGCAGAGGCGATATCCGCTGGATTGGAGAAGTTGGTTACGTGTTTCAGGAGCGGCAAGAAGGCGAGAGCAAAGTTACCTGGAAACAGTATATTGAGTATTTGCGACATTTGCTTCGGTTGCGGTTTGCCCGCTGGCCGATGGGCAAGTTTCTGCGGTTTGGCATTGTGGGTTTCAGCGGCGTGTTTGTGAATATGGGGGTTTTGTACGTGCTGCGGGATATCCTCAATTGGGAGCTGACGCGCAGTCTGATCGTTGCTGCTGAGTTTGCAATTATCAGTAACTTTTTGTGGAATGATTTGTGGACTTTTGGGGATATTTCTAAGCGGCAGCCAGGAAAGCGCCAGCGATTGAAACGGCTGTTGAAATTTAATACGATTTGCTTAATGGGTTTGATTTTGAATGTGCTGCTGGTTAATGTGCTGTTTAATGTTTTTGGGATGAATGAATATTTGGCTAACTTAATTGCGATCGCAACTGTGACTCTGTGGAATTTCTGGATCAATATGAAGCTGAGTTGGCGGGTGACGGACGTGAAGTAGGAAATGGGAAATTGGTAATTGGTAATTGGTAATTAATAATGGATAAAATAACTAATGGCTAATGACGAATTGCTCTTCTTCCTTATGCCTTTGAATGACTGAATTAATGATTAAGAACAAACAACTGTTGTTGCTATTTGTGTGGACGGCGATCGCCTTTATTTTGCGCTTTGCCAATTTGGACTCGAAACCGCTGTGGACGGACGAGTTTTCGACTCTAGTTTTTAGTTTGGGCAACAGTTTTCGCGGGGTGCCGATCGATCGGGCGATCGACCTTCCAACTCTACTACAACCGCTACAATTTCGTCCCGATGCTGGCATTGCAGATGTCTTAAACCATTTGCTGCTAGAAAGCAACCATCCGCCAGTGTATTTTATGGTAGCCCACTGGTGGATGCGACTGTTTGTGCCGACGGAGGATAGTTTAGTGTGGATTGGGCGATCGCTCCCGGCATTATTAGGAGTGATTTCAGTTCCCGCCATCTACCTTTTAGGCAAATTTGCGTTCAATTCTCGTTTAGTCGGTCAATGTGCGGCCGCGATGATGGCAGTTTCTCCTTACGGCATTTATCTCGCTCAAGAAGCTCGCCATTATACTTTAGGAATTTTATTAGTTATTGCTTCTCTTTTTTGCTTGACATTAGCTGCAAAAAAGCTGCAACAGCGCGCTCCCCTGCCAATTTGGGCGGTGCTGCTTTGGGTAGTTGTTAACTGTTTTGGAATTGCATCTCACTACTTTTTCGCGCTGACTTTGTGTGCCGAAGCAATAGCATTGATTGCTGTAATCTGGCAGCAGTTTAATGGAAAGTTGCCAATTTCCAACAGCCAGCAACCTAATATTTGGCAATTTCAAATCCTCTGGCGACTTTTAGCAGTAGCGCTTGGCACTTTAGCTGGCGGTTTAGTTTGGCTGCCGATATTTTTGTCAAACAAGTACGGCAGCGAGCTCACGAATTGGATTGTCAGCGGCGATCGCACATTTTTAGATTTGATCAATCCGATTTTTCAAGCTTTAGCTGGATGGATCACTGTCATGTCTCTGCTGCCGGTGGAATCGCCAAATTTGGCAGTAGTAGTTGCATCGGCGATCGCAATGACAATATTTTTTATATTGGTGCTTCCCATCCTGTTTAGCGCTCTTAAAAAGTCCTTAACAACGCCCGATAGTCGTTTAGGTACTGTTATTTTCGGCGGATTTGTGCTGGGAGCAATTTTTCTATTTTTCAGCTTTGCATATATTCTAGGGATTGACCTAACTCGCGGCGCACGATACAATTTCGTCTACTTTCCGGGGGTGATATTGCTTTTAGGAGCAACCTTGGCGGTTATCTTTAACACACCTACAGCAAAAAGTCAATGGTTTAATTTACCTACTCTGGGAATTGCTGGCAAAAAAGCAGTGGTGCTAATTTTAGCAATGGGTTTTTTTAGCGGTTTCACAGTAAATTCCAATCTCGGCTATCGCAAATATTACAAACCCGATCTTTTAATTCCCATTATCCGCGAAGTGTCGAAAGTTCCCGTGTTAATTGCCACTACTCAAAACACTCATGTAGAAATAGGAGAGTTGATGGGGATAGGGTGGGAATGGGAAAGAAGTTCGGCAACGGATTTTGTAGCGGATGTAACGGATGTTAGGAAGAAAGAAGAAGTTAAAGCCTTTGATTCTCCGCTGTTTCTTTTGGCTAATCAGAGAAGGGATGCGCCGGAAATAGCAGCAGGGACACTTGACAAAACACTCAGTAAGTTAGAACGCCCGCTTGATTTGTGGCTCGTGAATTTTCGCGCACCTGTGAATCTAGAAGCACAAAAATGTCAGGTTGAATCGCGCGAGTTGCCTGCGGTGGATGGGTATGAATATCAAGTTTATCATTGTTCCTGATTTGGCGATCGCCCGCAACTACGATCCGACTTACATCTTGCAACATTCTCAATAAGTTTTTTATGGGCGGGCTAGAAGCCCACCCCACAAGACAATCCATTCTTTGTGGAACGGGCTTCTAGCCCGTTGCTGACAATGGTACAAGATATCAGATCCGATCTACTAGAAAGAGCGATAAATTTATGACTCAACCAACTGACATTGCTAAAGCTATTAGCAATAAGCATCACCCCGCTGATGTAGATGTAGGGTGCGCTGGGCGCACCTTACCGCTATCAATACGATCGGGACTGTTCAATCAAACGCTAAGAGTCAGTGGCCAAATGTTTAATTAAGACGCTCATTACTTCACCTGGATTCTGGGTTGGGACAGTCAGAAACGCAGGCAAAATTATCGCGGTGAAAAGAATGAATGATGCGGGAAACAACAGGACGAGAACTGATAATGAAAAGTTTCAAGAGTTCTCGGTTAACTGAAGTTGGCAAGTTTGGTTCTTTAGCAGGGGGCTGATTGAGTTCGGTAGTTGGACTTTCAGGCCCAACCTCGAAAGCAAGTATTAATTCGGTATTGGGTAGCATTTGCCGGATGACTTTCAGGGAACATTCTGCTTCGCTGCGGCTGCGAAATTGCGCGACGGGTAAGCGCTGAAAGTTGGGCAGCAGTCGGTAAATAATCCAGGCATTCGCAGTTTCTGGGGTGTTCATGGCTGTATTAGACCTCTTGCAAAAGTCCCCAATAAGGGCAATAGTAAGGTGATAGAGAGGAAAAACTGATGACTTACGAACAA
>NZ_JAUBQW010000303.1:0-1391 GCF_036701485.1 Microcoleus sp. Pol11C3
GTTTTTTTTTACGGTTTTACTAGCTTTTTCATTTTAGCTATTTTTTCATGGATTTGCAAAACTGAGATGCACCCAGTGAATTTATTGGGGATGGTTTTTCTGAAAACTTCTTGTGGGGTGGGCATCTTGCCCGCCCAAAGAGTTAAGTTTTAATGCTAAACAACTTACTTACTCCGGTTTCAAAGTGCGTTCCATGAGCGATAAAACGGCTTGTTCTGGAGTAATTTCACTATTTAATAAGCGATAAACTTGACGAGAAACAGGAACTTCAATGCCGCGTTGATTAGCCAAATCAATCAACACATTAGTAGTATTAACACCCTCAGCAGTGCTCTGCAATTCGTGCAAAATTTGCTCTAAAGATTTGCCTTTAGCCAATCCAAAACCAACCCGATAATTGCGCGATAAAGGACTATTGCAAGTAGCAAGCAAATCTCCCAAACCAGACAAACCGTAAAAAGTTTCGGCGCGAGATCCCAAACGAGAACCTACCCGAATCATTTCCGGCAAAGCGCGAGTCAGCAAAGCAGATTTAGCATTAGTTCCTAATTGTAAACCGTCGCAAACACCAGCGGCGATCGCAAATACATTTTTCAAAGTTCCACCTAACTCAGTCCCCAGCGGATCTTCATTCACATAAACTCTAAAAATATCGGAACTGTAAATATTTTGCACTTGCTTGGCCGCCGCTAAATCTCTACTCGCCGCTACAGTTGCAGCAGGCAATCCTTGCTGAATTTCTTCGGAAAGATTAGGGCCGGAAAGTACGACTATTGAATTGTTAGGAAACGCATTTTGCCAAATTTGAGACGGAGTGCGCGTACTCGCGGGGTCTAAACCTTTGGTGACAGTAACTATAATTGTATGGGGACTTAACTGTAAGGCAAGCAGTCGATCGACCGTTGCTCCAACTCCTTTCATCGAAACTGCCGAAACAACAACATCCGTACCTGTTATAACTGATTCTATATTAAAAGAACTGCTGCGCGACCACAAATTAACTCGATCGCCTTTTTTGCCTCCCAGATTAGCCAAGGCAGAACCCCAAGCACCTCCACCTAATATTGTCAAGCTTGCCATAAAATTTATTTATATCAATGAAACCGCAGATGCACGCAAATTAACGCAGATAAATCATAGCAATTAATCCGCGTTAATCCGCGTGCATCTGCGGTTAAAAAATGGCGTTGCACAAGTGGGGGATGATTCAAGACGGCAGGGGGCACGGTTGGGGGATGATTCAAGACGGCAAGGGCACGGTCTTGTGTTTTAAGTAGTAAATAACCAGGCGAAGGGAAATTTCTAACATGAATCAGGATTTTGAATAACATAAAGTTTTTCGCCCTAGGCGAGCTATCAGGATGCCGAGCGCCGAGTATTTTCTCCTTCAC
>NZ_JAUBQW010000116.1:0-20990 GCF_036701485.1 Microcoleus sp. Pol11C3
ATCTTTAGTTGAGTTTGAATATATCGGTCGCTCCTATTCATAGTTTGCGATCGATTATTCAGCAAGCCCTAATTATGGTTATGCTACCGGACATGATATTACGGCATGATTACTACAGGCGGCAGTTTCATCTTAGTTAAATTAGTGAAAGGAGAATCACCTCGATATAGCACATCTGATTTATTTGGAATTAGCAATCGCACCAATAATTTACATGATGTACTCCGAATCCTCAAACGCTTGAGTCAAATCGCAGCTAGCAATGAGTCCTGAGTCCTGAGTCCGTTTGGACGCGATCGCACCCCGATTTCCCTTTTCCCTCTTCCCTCTCTCTTGAGAATTACCACGGCGAACCGATCATTGTAAAAGCAGCCCAATAATAAGGATGCGACAAATTTCGATCGCCCCTAGCGGCCAACTCCGACGGTAAAGGCAGAGCTTGATTATTACCTGATCGCACCAAATAACCGTCTTGCAACCGCACTTCTCCCCGCAACATCGCCAACTGCGCTTGCCGCAAAGCCTCAGCCTTAATCGGCGCTGTACGCAACTGCTGGTAAAACTCAGTCATCAGCCCCAAAGTACCGACATCGCTGACATACCACAAACTCGCCAAAGCCGATTTTACCCCCGCGTGCACCGCCAACCCCGCAAACCCTAACTCAGCTTGTTCGTCTCCCACCGCCGTAGTACACGCACTCAAAACCAACAACTCCACCTGCGGGTTAGATAGCTTCAACTGATCCAACTGATTCAAGCGCAACTTAGTATCCCAAAACTGAATGTAAGAATTTTCTGCCCCCCCAGGCTGAAAATCGCCGTGAGTAGCTAAATGAATAATTTTGTATTGCGGTTGATTGCGTTTCTGCTTCAAATTTGCCAAAGTAAAAGCTTCATTGAGAAAAGACGAACCCGGCCAAATCTTGCCCACAATTGTCGATATTTCCAACGGCACCGCAGGCAAAGGATTTTGATCGTATTTGGCAGGAAAATTCGACGCACCCATCGCTAAAACTTCAGAACCCTTAACATCGGCATAGCGAGTATCAGTTAAACTCAAACTCGGAATCAGCCCCAAACTGTACTTTTCTACCAAAAACTGCTTGCCGTCGTAAAGAGCAGCCAAAGGCAAAGTTCGCAAACCGGCATCCATCGAAAACACCAAAGTGTCAATCTTGTTAGCCTCCAATTCCGGTTGCAGCGGTGCAATTAACCACTGGTAAAGTTCCTCCGCAGGTTGCTTGTAGTCAGCAGCATTCAATCTCCTGGGAGTTCTGATAGCATTAGTGAATTCTTTAGCAACTTGCAGCACTGTCTCGCGGCTTGCAGGCACGCTTTTAAAAACATTTTTGCCGTCTGGCAATAACAACACAAGTTCTAAATGTTTTTCTTTCGCCCACACGTAAAGGATGGCGGGTTTAACCCCAGTCAACCGATTGACGCTGCTGAGAGTATCTCGAATACTTTGCTGCGTGACTGACTTTTGACCGAGATTGCCCCCAAAGTAACGTTCAAATTCCCGGCCCTGAGTTATATCCCTTTGCTGCACTGCGTCTATCGGACTTATTTGCGCGAGCGAACTCGATCGAGAAATCTCAGGAACCCTGACATTCCCGATACTTTCTGCTGTCACCGCACTCGCCGGCTTCTGTGGAGTTGTTGCCACGCTGCCGTTTTCTGTCGCCGCAGGCGCGCCCTGATTGTCTGTTAACACCGACTGCGACAGCAATACCGGGCCGGCAGCAGTCTCGTTCGAGCGCGCCTCCGCAGGCCCAGTAGCAGGTTCTGGCCAGACATTTGTGGTACTGCTCTTTGGCGCAGACACTGCGGGGCCGAGACTAACCTGAGTCACAATTTGTTGAGAATTGCCTGTTGTTTTCAGTTCCACGCTGGTAGTTGGTGCCGGACTCGACACGATCGCCAGCGGCCCGATCGCAGTTGAGGATGTGGCAGTGTTCGACTTCGAGTTTCCCGTCCCAACAGTCGCCGCCGTGCAGGTTCCCGACGAGCAAGTGCTTTGCAGCAGAGTCTGTGAACCCGATCGAGCCAGCCCGTCTGTAGAAATGCTGACCTGGGCGCGCTCAGCAGCCGTTCCTGTTCCCGCAGCCCGAAACGCTCCCCCAGCCTCGATTGCCACATCGCCGCCCGTATTGCCGCGAGCTTTGATCGAAACAACTTCAACATCTTTGTTCCCGGTAATTTGGCTTGAACCGGCACTTCCCGATTGCGAACTCGAGTTGATCACCCCTGTAACGATCCGGCCCGGCGCCGCAATCGAAATATCTCCCCCGCTTCTGGCACCAAAAGCATCGATATTGCCGGTTTCTACCGCACGGGCGCTGCGAATATTGATAGGGCCCGCCACCCCGGAAGTTGAGCGAGATGAAACCGTACCAGCAGTCAACTTGCCTTGAGTGCTAGTGATGTTAATCCCCGCAGTCGAGGTAACGTCTCCGACGGCTACAGTACCGCCCATCAGAGAGATCGTGGCGTTATCAGTGCCGACGATCGCACCTGTTCCCATGATTGCGCCAGTGCCCGACGGCGATCGGATCGTCGTCGGATCTTGAAATGTCACCGCCACTGGCGTTGAATTTGGCGTTCCAGAAGGAATCGAAATCACACCGCTACCGTCGGCGCGCCCGATCGCGATCGAAGCAAACCCATTCCGAAAAGTGTTCAATTCAGCAGCAGTCAAGTTCAGAGCTTCTGTATCGCCAGAACCTTGAATGATAATATTTTGGCTTGGAGCGGCCGGTTGCAGCACCAGATTGCCGTTGCTGGCGATCGAATTGTTGCCACCCGTCAAGTCAATATCGTTGCCGGTTAAAGTAATATTTCCCGGTGTTTTCGAGCCGCCAGCTTGGATCGCACCTGCAGTGACTCGATTCCGTCCCGTCAGCGTCACATTCCCCGCGCGATCGCCCCTTGTGTCGATCGCCCCTGCAGTCACCGTGCCCTGTGCGGTAACGCTAACATCTCCCGCCTCCGAGCGTGGCACTTTGGCAGAATTGACAGAAGTGTTGATGCTGGGGGCAGTTCCAGTAACTAGCTGACCGGTTGTGACATTGCCCGCTGTGCTGACGATGCTAATTTCCTGATTGTTGGTAGTGATATTTCCGGTACGGATATTGCCATCAGCTTTGAGAGTAATTGAGGCATTGTCTACCCCTGTCAGGGAACTTGTGGTAGTGATTGTTCCCAAACCCGCCGGCGATTGAATAATTAGCGGATCATAAAATGTGAAATCGTTGGCAATCAGAATTGAACCGATACCGTTGCTGCGGCCGATCGTAATTCCAGCAAATCCATTTTGCAAACTTCCGAGGTCGTTTGCCGTCAGATTCAAATAAATATTAGTACCGACATCTCCAGAACCGCCGATCGCAATATTTTGACCGGGACTCCAAGGTTGCAGTACCAAAAAGCCAGTACCGCTGACTGAATTTTTGTCGCCTTTAAAATTAATTTCATTACCAGTCAAAGTAATGTTTCCCGAACCCCCTGCGACGAAGCTCACTCCCAGAACATTCCGAGCCGTCACACTTACATTTCCCGTCGCTTCCGGGCCGCTGGCATCAAGTTTTTGGGCTGTTACGTTCAGGCCGTCGATCACAATATTCCCGCTGCTGCCGGTGCTGGGATTGGATGAAGAAATATTGTTGGCAACAGTCGAACCCTGACTAATCAAACTAATATTTCCGCCCTTACTCGACAAATTGCCCGCAGTAATTTGACTTCCCGAAATGGCGATCGCACCGCCAGCCGTGCTAATTGTATCTCCAGAATTCATCGAAAAAGCACCCGCACCATTGCGATCGGCATCTGCTCTGAATGTTACCGAACCAGTAGTTGCTTGAAAGCTCAACTGATTGTCCGCCAAATCAGCAATTGTAATATCATTGAGCGCTTCGAGAACCACATTTGATGTAGCCGACATACTTTCCAAAGCTCTAGCCGAAATTGTCAGCGAAGGCTCAGATTTGTTTTCCTGTCCTGGTAGCGTTCCTGTTGCCAAAATATTATTATTAGCAATAATTGCCGCATCGCCGACGCCTTCTGCAGAATCTGTAATTAAGATATTCTCTGGATCTAACAGCAAAGTCCCCAAACCGTTTGTCCCGGAAGTATCGACAGTACCGTTAAAAATCAATCTTTGCTTGCCCGAAACTTCCACAAACCCGCCAACACCTGCGGTTCCAGTTGCAGAAACGCCCTGAGCGCTGATGCTGCCCAAAAATGCTGTTGTGTTGTCAGCCCAGACAAAAACATTGCCACCGTTGCCTGTTTGAGTTGCGTTGGCAGCGATCGAACTTTTGCCATCCACGTAAGTCATCCGGGCATTCGGCACAGTTCCCTCGCCTCGGTAATCTCCCCCGATCCGCACCGATCCGCCGCCGTCCGGCCCCGAAGCCTCAATCTTCGCTCCCAACAGCCCTACCTTGTCGCCCAACACGTTGACGCTTCCTCCCGCGCCCCCCGTAGCAGACACGTCCACAGAACCCGCTACCAGAGCAGTTCCAGCACCTGTAGGCCCTGTTTGACCACCCGTGAGCACGACTTCACCTTGAGCGTTCGTAGTTATACCCGTAGCGTTAGCCACGCCGGGGCCCGAGAGCAGCCCTGGTAAAGTCAGCGGAGAGAATGGAAGTGCTTCCGAACCCGACATTCCGGCTGCTGGAGAAACTTCTAAACTCAGCAAAAGTCCGTTTTGACTGAACCGCACCAGATTTTCGCCCGGGACAGCCGCCACAGTAATTTGACCGCCCGGGGCTGAAAGTTGACCTGTACTGAGGACCGTACCGCCGAGCAAAGTCAAATTTTGCCCCGTGCCGACAGCCAAGTTACTGGCATTGACAATACTCCCCGGCTGTGAACCAAAAACAAAAGCATTCGGCGCTCCGACTAGGGCTGCGTAGTCGTTTGCCCCTGTACCGTTGAACCAACCGTTGTCAAAACCGATACCGCTAGCGGTGGTAGCCAAAAAAGACCCGGACACATCGAGTCGGGCATTTGCTCCGAAGATAATGCCTGCGGGATTCATCAGCAACAAGTTAGAGTTGCCGCCACTAACTTGAATTAGACCGTTAATTAAGGAAGCGTCGCCACCGACAACGCGGCCGAGGATATTTTTAACGCTTGGGTTGGAGATGAAATTCGCAGTTTCGCCAGAATTCAGACCGAACCGAGTAAAACTGTGGAACAGATTTGCTCCGTCTTTGGAGGTAGTGCCGCCTGTAATGTCGTAGCGAGTGGGCGACCCTGTACCTGGGGCGGTGACAGCGGTTCCGGTGCCGTCTGGGGCGGGAATAATAGGTTGTGCAACAGCAATTTGAGATTGGGGATAAATTGCCACGAGTACCCATCCGCTGCTGTTTTCTTTGAGGAAAACCAGGTTGGGTAAAAAATCTAATATCAAAAATCCAGCAAGGGGAATTGCTGCCAGAATCGACCGCACAGCACGTTGAGCATTCATAAGTTTGCCTCGGTCTAGACCTTCATTCGAGTTGAAAATTGAGATTTTAGGTAAAAAAGAGTCGATCGCACCCCAATGCTGACACTTCCTAACGTGAACTCTCGATCGCAAATCTTAAATTTTAAGTCTAAATTTGATTGTGTCACCAACATAGCAAAGACTGACAGTAAGTGTCGAAACACAGGAAGTTTAAACAGAGAAAATTATGAGCGATCGAATTATCCGTCTGATCGGTTTAACTGGGGGCATCGCCACCGGTAAAACCGCTATATCTAATTATCTGGCAGATGCCTGTGGATTTCCGATTTTAGATGCCGATATTTACGCCCGCGAAGCTGTGAACCCCGGTTCGCCAATACTTGACTCTATTGTAAAACGATACGGCGCGGGTATTTTGCTCCCGGACGGCAATTTAAATCGATCCGAGTTGGGAAATATTATTTTTTGTAACGTAGCCGAGCGGCAGTGGTTGGAAGAACAGATTCACCCTTACGTGCGCCGCCGATTAGTTGAGGAAACTCAAAGCTTCATTGCTGCATTGACTCCGGTATCCCAAAACACACAGGATTTAGGTACAAAGACTCAAGAAACCGGGTTTTTTCACCAAAAGCTAGAACGAAGTATTGTTGAAAAAAACCCCGGTTTCTGCGCGCCGACTGACACGTTGACTTTGGTTTTGGTAGTTCCGCTGCTGTTTGAAGCTAACATGACCGACTTGTGTACGGAAATTTGGGTGGTGTACTGTTCGCCCGAAGTGCAGTTGGAACGGCTGATGCAGCGAGACGGCTTGAGTTACGATCGATCTCAGGCCCGCATTAACACTCAGTTGCCGCTAGCTCAAAAGTGTCAACAAGCTGATGTTGTTTTGGACAACTCGTCAACGCTCGATTCGCTATTCCTGCAGGTAGATGTGCAAGTCAGTCGCTTTGATATTTGATATTTGAGATTGACTCCGCGATATCAGTTTTAAAACCAGTTTTTTTACTCCCTGCGCGCCCTTTCAATTTGAGAGTTGAGATTTGAGATTGACTCCACGATTTTGTGAACGGGCTTTTTTCCCCAACCGCTTTCGACTCCTCCTTCGGAGTGGCGCGTAACCGCTCTTGTCACAAAGCCAGAGAAGAAAAGATCAGAAAAGATCAGAAAAGATCGGAAAAAATCAGAAAAAATCAAAGGTTCACAATTTATTTAAAAATACAATAGCAACCATTTATGAAGTTAATCTGAACAATTAGGCAGTGCCCGCTTTAAGAAATCTCATTCACCAAGATATTTATATGTAAGGTGCTGATGGCGCGCCTGGGTACTTTCCTGTTTTGTCTTTAATCCCCGGGTTGCCGCTTCACCTCAATAAATTATGAAGTCAATCATAAAAGTAGTAAAACTTTACAATTGGGGGTTTTCGTTTCCTTGTTGGAAGTCCCTTTCAAGAGGATTCCAGAGGGGTCATACCATTTTAGATTTTAGATTTTAGATTTTAGATTTGGGAAGGATTTATAACTACCAGGGTTGGGAAGACGGGTACAGAAGAGTAGCATTATTTTTTTGAACAGGGTCTTGAATTCTGCTGGTTGCCCGCAAGTAGCAGAGAACTAGAAATTACCCGCGAACAAGCGAGCTAGATGATAGATTTCACCAGCTTTTAACCAAAACTCAAAAAAATTGTAGGTTCCCTCACTTACTAATTGATGACTTCGCCACAATTATTTTTTTTATCCTGATAGCAGAGTACAGACGGCGTATCAAGAAGGGGAAAATACAAACACCAAAATTTATGATGCGCGTTTACTCTTCCATCCTGATGTCAAGCCTGTTACTGAGTGCTGGCGCCGTTAATGCTCAAAGCTTAGAAACTCGATCGACCTTTTTTGCTCAAGACAACTCTGCTTCAGAAATTTTAACCGCCGTAGCCGACACTCAGACCTTGTACGATAACGATCAAGATAATAAGCCACCAAACCGAGGCACCGGGAGATAAAGCCGAAAAAAGCGATAATTGCAGGGAATTAGGGGGAGAAGGGGAGAATTTAAAATTGGGATAACAAGAGAAAAATTGAAGATTTCGAGCCATTAATTGCAGACTTACGTACTGCGTAGCAAAAAACCGATTTTTCAGCGGTATTTGACGACTCAAGGCATAATTGTTCGCTATTCCGGTTTTTTGGCCAAGCGTCCTCAAAATATCAGACACCACCAACGGCCGCGAAATGTTGCACTCAAAAAATAAAGGTAAAGCGCCAGTAGGAATCTGGCGCTTTACCTTTATTTTTTAAACTTTTGCAGCTTTAATCTTCTTCTGCAGCTTCGCCACCAACAACGACATCGCGAATCCGCAAACTCGGGCCGCCGCAGCCGACGGGCAAACCGCTTTGCCCTGCCTTGCCACAGCCACCGGATTCATCCCAGTAGAAATCGTCGCCGATCGCCTCAATATCGGCTAAAGTGCTGAAAACATTACCCGAAAGAGTAACATCCCGCACCGGATTATCTAGTTTTCCGTCACGGATCATCCAAGCTTCGCCGGCACTGAAAGTAAACATTTCGCCGTTAGTCATGCCGCCTTGCCAATTGCGCGCATAAACTCCTTCTTTGATGTCCGAAAATAAGTCAGCAACTGGCGTGTCGCCCCGTTCGATCCAAGTATTCGTCATGCGGACGATCGGCGGATAATGATAATTCAAACAGCGAGCATTGCCAGTAGGTGTTTCTCCCAACTTGCCAGCAGTTTCCCGCGAGTGCAGTCGCCCGACTAAAGCGCCGTCTTTAATTAACTGAGTAGTAGTCGCCGGAGTGCCTTCATCGTCGTAGAAATAGCTGCCCCGGTGTCCCTCTGGCGCTGCACCATCGAAAATTTGCAAGTTTTTGGGGCCGAACTGGCGGCCGAGGGTCATAATTTCCAAGATGTCGGGATTTTCGTAGGCCATATCAGCTTCGGAAAGGTGTCCGAAGGCTTCGTGGACGAATAATCCGGTCAAAATTGGGTCGATGACGACGGTGTAGGTGTTACCTTGGACGGGGGGTAAGGCTAGGGAATCTACGGCTCTCTGGGCGGCGCTGCGAACTTGAACATCGAGCTCGGTTAAGTCTTCGTAAGCTTTGCGGGAACCGGTGGTTTCGCGGCCGGTTTGTACGGTTTCCCCGCTGCGGGCTGTGGCGGCAAAGCGCATTTCCATGTCTGCCCAACCTTGTTCGAGCATGGTGCCTTCGGAGGTGGCGAGGATCATCCGCTGGGTGCTGTCGCCGTAGCGCACGGAGATTGTGGCGATGCGGGGGTCAATGCTGCGGAGAATCGCCGCGTAGCGATCGCACAATTGCTTTTTGTCAATTAGGGGAACCAGACGCGGGTCTGTTCCTGTCAGCGGCAGCAAGCAAATGTCTTGTACTGGGGTAACAGGTGCCAGAATCGTTTCTTCTTCGCCAATCAGTTTAGCCGCGGCGATGGCTTCTTCGATTCTTTCGGCGAGGGTGGAAAGTCGGTTAAAACTGGCAAAGCCCCAGCCGCCTTTGTGACAAGCTCTGACTTGGCCACCAATTGAGACTCCTTCGCTGAGGGTTTCAATTTTTTCGCCCCGCAGCAGGATGTCGGTGCCTTCGGCTTCTTCCAGTCGAATTGCCAGATAATCGACTTGGTGGCGGTAGCGTGCCATTAAGTCTGACAGCAGATTTTTCGAGTCGGCGATCGAGGTGGGCATAAGGAAAGCACGGTGTTTAACTTACTTCATTTTGCACTTTTGTCAGGGCGATCGTGCAAAATATCGCCCCAAGCGCGGAGATTGCGACTTATTGGTACGGTTCTGCCAATATCGTTACTTGACAAATGTGGATATCCTGTGAGTTAGGAGGAAGGCGCAAGAAATTATGCGGGATTTTTTCATCTTGCTGGTGCTTGACTCCTAACTCCTGAACTTTCCTATACATAAATACTTCACCCTTCATGCCTCCGAAGGTGGGTTTATAACTGTGAATACTTACTTTTTACCGACAATAAGCGAAATTTTAGCCTCCGAAGGCCAAGAAAATGACCTGAGTATCTTTGATGCTAAGTTGGCGGGAGAAAACAACCGCCATCGGTGTCCTGTAAGCCGTGGGGCTTCTCGGCTGAAAGCTGAACAGGAATGGTACGGGGCGATCGCAGCTTTGAATCAAATGCTCGATCGGCAAAAAGCAGGACAAAAAACAGATGCCGATCGAGCAAATTGTCGATCGACAATCCCCCATTCCTGTCAAGGATTGGTGTTGTCCGGCCCATCATCGGTTTTGACTGACCCCGCATTGGCTTCGGGCTTTGCCAATTGGATTTTTACCAGTATTCCCGACAACGATGCAGCTTTGTGGTCTTTTCGGGCTAGACAAACTTTAGCTTTAATGCCGGCGGCTGATGTGCAAACATCAGTGCCTGCTGCTGCCCCGGCTTTGGCTTTGGCAAGTGGCGATCCCTTAGCCAACGAGCAGTTTTGTTTGGTTTTAACTGCTAGTTTTAGCCTGGTGATGGTTTTGGGTGAAAATTCTGCAGGAATTCCGGCTTTTCTATTTTCTTTCGATCCGCAAGTAGTCGCCAAAGCTTGGGAGGTTTTGCGGCGCAGGGTGACTGAAAGCGAATGTTTGCTTGCCAATTCTGACGGTAGCTTCAATTTATCAGTTAGCCAATTAACTAATAATTCTACTAAATTAGACGCGCTGTTCCAGCAGTTTTTACCTGGGGAGCCAAATTATCAAACAGTGATGCAGTTCAGCCGCTTGCTGTTGCATAATTTGCCGGTTGGGAAAGATGAAGCAGGCAGGATAAGGGATGAAAGAATTGATGATGGTTTGAACCATAGACATCACAATTTATCGGGTACAGATATCAACTGCAAATCTCCAATTCCTCTCGCTACTAAAGAGGTGGAATTGCTACAGGCGATCGCCCATGAAGTCCGCACCCCTTTGGCTACCATTCGCACGCTGACTCGATTGTTGCTGAAACGTCCCAAACTCGATCCGGTGGTGGTCAAGCGTTTGGAAATGATTGATGCTGAGTGTACCGCTCAGATCGATCGCTTCGGTTTAATTTTCCGGGCCGTGGAATTGGAAATGTCGCAAGCTAAAAATTCTGGCGTGCACCTAACAGCAATGTCCCTCGGTGAAGTGCTGCAAAATAGCATTCCCCGCTGGCAAAAACAGGCGGCTGTGCGAAACCACACTTTGGAAGTTATTGTGCCGAAAAAGTTGCCGGCGGTAGTCAGCGACCCGACGATGCTGGATCAGGTTTTAACTAATTTGATTGAGAATTTTACTCGAACTTTGCCTTCCGGGAGTCGCATTCAGGTGGAGGTGACATTGGCGGGCGATCAGTTAAAGTTGCAGTTGGAATCGGAACACCTACCTGAAGGTAATGTCGCATCGACTTTTGCAGCTAAGGCGAATGCTCCTTTGCGATCGATCGGGCCTTTGTTGATGGTGCAGCCGGAGACGGGAAGTTTGAGTTTAAATTTGAGCGTGACTAAGAATTTATTTCGGGCCGCTGGCGGGAAGTTGGTAATTCGCCAGCGGCCCCAAAAGGGTGAGGTGATGACGGTATTTTTGCCGCTGCAATAGTCAGTTGTCAGTTGTTGGTTGTCAGTTGTTGGTTGTCAGTTGTTGGTTGTCCTATCAATTCCGGTTGCATCGGAATGATTTAACCGCAGAGGACGCAGAGAACGCAGAGTCAGAGAACAGAGAGATTAATAATATCGGTCAACAACGGACAACTGACAACTGACAACTAACCTTCAATCAATTAAAATCTCAATGACAAACTCCGTTCCTTCTCCCAGTGCAGAAATACAACTTAGTTTTCCGCCGTGTTTTTCTTCTACAATTTGACGTGCGATCGCCAGTCCCAACCCAGTCCCTTTGCCCACGTCTTTAGTTGTAAATAGATGGTCAAAAATCCGATTTCTTACCTCTTCCGACATTCCGTTTCCGTTATCGGCGATGGAAATTTTTACCTTTTCACTTTCTACTTTTGTCCGAATAGTGATGTGATTGGGATGGGCTTGAATTTCGGCAAAACTCCGTCCTTGATTCGATTCTTCTAAGGCATCGATCGCATTTGCTAACAAATTCATAAATACCTGGTTTAATTGTCCCAAATAACATTTTACTTTGGGAATATTGCCGTACTCTTTAAGGATTTGAATTTCAGGATGCTTGTCATTCGCTTTCAGGCGATGGCGTAAAATCATCAATGTGCTATTGAGGCCTTCGTGGATATTGGCCTCAACTTTATGTGCCGTATCCGCGCGAGAGAAAGTGCGGAGGGATGTGCTGATGTTTTTGATGCGCTCGCATCCTATTTTCATGGAGGTCAACATCTTGGGTAAATCTTCTACTAGATAATCTAAATCTATTTCCTCTGCTTTCTCAATCAATTCTGCTTCGGATGGCGGAAACTTTTCTTGATAGAGGCGCAAATAATCAATTAAATCTTGGACTCCAGCATGAGCTTCATTAATGTTCCCGGCAATGAAACCAACGGGGTTGTTGATTTCATGGGCAACCCCTGCCACTAGATTACCTAATGCTGACATCTTTTCACTTTGGATCATTTGCATCTGAGTTTGCTGAAGTTCATTCAAAGTCTGCTGCACTTGGTGATAGAGGCGGGCATTTTCCAGAGCGATCGCCGCTTGACTAGAGAGAAAATTCAGCACTAGGAGGCGATCGCGACTAAACACCCCACTGGTTATCCGATTTTCTAGATACAAAATGCCCACCAGATTCCCCTGATTTAGAATTGGCAAACCCAGCAAACTCTCTGGTTGGTGGTGGTCTAAATAATCGTCAATCACAGGCAGATCAGTTTTGAGGTGATCGATGGCAACTGTTGCTAGGGTGTTTTTGACATACTGGATTAATTTAACGGGAACGGTGGGATTGTTCTCTAGGGGTTCCGTTTGCAGGCTCATGTTTTCCCACGTAGCTATCGCCCGCACTTGCCATTGTTGATCTTGGCAGAGCATCAGTGCACAGCGATCAGCTCCAGAGTTTTGTAGCATGGTTTGGGTGACAATTTGCAGCAACTCCTCCAGGTCGATCGTGCTTGAGATCATTTGGGAGATTTGCAGCAGAGTCGAAAAATCTAGAGCTTGGTTAATGGAGGTGCTTGAGGTAGTGTGGTGGGTGATCGAATGAATTGAGTAGGTGGGATTGGTAAGGCTGGATAGGGTTTCTAAAATAGTGATGGGTTGGCCCGACTGTTGTAAGATGGGGCGCAGCAGATTGGGATAACGTTTTTCTAAGTCATCGGTTTTGGCTTTTGCTCCCCAGCGAGCGTAACAATAGTAGGCTTCCTGCATATAGCCTGCAGCGACTTTTTCTTTGCCCCAGCCGAGGTAGAATTTAGCGGCGAGTTCGTGGGCGAGGGCTTCTTCGTTAAGGAATTGGTTTTCTTGGGCCAGAAAGATGGCGCGATCGTAGAGGTCGATCGCCTCTGCTTTGTGTCCTAAAACTCGCTGCTGTTCGGCTCGAATTAAATCGCATTTGTGGGCAAAGTTCATGGGTGCATGAGTTGCCCAGTTAGTAAGTTGCTCAAGATCCTTCGTAACCGCTTCACTAATTGGCAAGGTGTTTGTGTTTGCGAGTAACGTCAGTGCATGATAGAAATAAAAGACTCCATAGAACACAGTTCCGATAATGGCACCAATTGTTTTCTCGGCAATTTGAGCCATTTCCAGAGCTTCTTGGGGTTGCCCAAAATGGTAAGCTAGAACCAATTTATGAGCATAGACGCTCCCGATCGAGTAAGTATCTCCCGCTGACTGATGCTGAGGTAATCGCGTCGTTTCATCGTAAGCTGCTCCAACGAGTTTCTGGGGATCGTCGGCTTCACCTGTCCAATTTAAAACTGCTTGTTGATGAATTTGGTGAAAGTTCAGAGCAGTTGTTTGTTTGAGTTGGGCGATCGCCTCGGCATAGATTTTTTTCTCTTGCCCCAGTTGTAGAAGTTCATTTCCAGCCGCATAAGCAAGTTCACATCGGTTATGCACACAGTAAGCGGCGAACTCCAAATCTCCCGTTTCCAAACCCGCTTGATAGCCTTCGAGCAAAGGCATCAGTACAGTATGAAGTGGCTCCTGCCAAATGCGAACAAATGGATAAACTAAATTGATAATTTTCGCTTTAAAACTTGATGCTTTAAACATTTCCATCAAGGCAATCGCGATATCAGCAGCACGATTACCGGCTACAATTTCCCCACCAAATGCACAGAGAATTAGTCCATAGGTTGAATAAGCATAGGGTGTTTCGATAGCATTTCCAAACTGAAGTGACAATTCAATTTGTTTGAGAACAATCAAGGGATAGAGGGCTGGCGAACCCATATAGGCTGCTGAAGCCATACTGCTGAGAATATTCATTGCAGCTAGCTTCTGTGGATCGCTCATCCTTGGTGAATTCATTACATCTACGCTCATCAGTCGATCGCCAATAGCATTGAGAGCAGGGGCTACCATGTCTTGGGTGGGATGTTCTGGCAAGTCCACATCCAACTCTTGAAGGATTGCCCGTGCCACCTGAATCGCCTCTGATAATTGATTGCGGGCAATCAAGGATTGAATCTTTATTTCTAAGGCTTTAACTTGTTCTAGGGGGTTTGACGTATGTTGGAGAACTGCCTCGACGCAAGCATCTACCCGCTCAAATGCGCCAATCAGACAGGCTGAATTAGCAGCTTCAATGTGCAGTTCGGAAGTAAGAATGGGCTGTCTGATCCATTGATCGGAACTGTCAGTGGCTAAAAGTTGCAGCCCTATCTCACAGTATTGAGCCGATGCTGGATAAGCAGCCGAGAGTCGCGCTTTACGCCCAGCCTTCAGATTGAGGTTGGCTAGATGGTCTCGCTGATCCTGAATTCCAATGCGATCGATGCCCAGATTAAATTGACTGACAATCGCAAAAATTCTCTCGTCTAGTTGCTCTGCTGAGGTTCGAGCGAATAGCAATTGCCCAATGTGCAAATGGACGGATTGTTTTTGGTCTTCAGGAATCAGGGAATAGGCGGCTTGCTGGACGCGATCGTGCAAAAACTTGTAATTCACCACCTCGGAATTTTGTGCCTGTTCCTGTTTTTCCAGCCCCAGATAAAACTTGTAGACTTCACTTTCAGGCAGGATTAACTCTTCTTGCAAGGCATTCCACAAATCCGCCGCCGTTTCTGTTGCTAATTTCTCAGAAACAACAGCCAAAGTACCCAAATCAAATTGATTGCCAATACAAGCTGCCAACTTTAACACATTCTGAGTCGCTGGCGGCAATTTTTGCAACTGCAACGCCATAAAGTCAACGATATCATCAGTCACTGCTAATGCTTTTAATTTCGCAATGTCGCAGTGCCAATTGCCCCCATCAAAGTCAAACTGAATCAGCCCCTCATCGTGCAGCATTTTCAGGAATTGCACGCTAAAAAATGGATTGCCTTTGGTTTTTTGATAAATTAGTTGAGTTAATGGTTGTGCGATTTCTGGGGAACAGCTAAGCGTATCGGCAACCAGTTGATTTAAACTCGTTTGACTCAGCGCGGCTAATGTAATCGTTTTGATTGCAGCTTGTGTTTTACCAATCTCCTCTAGCGCCAACATCAAAGGATGAGCGGCGGAAACTTCATTGTCGCGATAAGCTCCAATTAATAATAGATATCTGCCGTCTGACTCACTCATCAACAACTGCATCAATTTTAAAGAGGTCGAATCAGCCCACTGCAAATCATCGAGGAAAATTACTAAGGGATGTTCTTTTGTGGTGAATACTTGCAGGAATTTTTGAAATAGTAAATTAAAGCGGTTCTGTGCCGCCGTCCCAGACAGTTCTGTTGCGGTTGGCTGTGGGGAGATAATTTGCTCTAGTTCAGGAATTACCTCAATAATTACTTGCGCGCTGTCACCAAGCGCAACTAAAATTTTGGTTTTCCAAGCTGCTAATTGAACCTCGCTTTCACTCAGCAACTGACCCATTAATTCTCGAAATGCTTGGACAAAAGCTGAGAAGGGAATATTGCGATTAAATTGGTCAAATTTGCCTTTGATGAAGTAGCCGCGCTGGCGAACAATTGGTTTGTGAACTTCGTTAACAATGGCAGTTTTGCCAATGCCGGAAAAACCCGCCACCAGCATTAACTCGCGCTTTCCCTCGTTCCCAGGAAGAGTCTCGGAACCAGAGATGCGATCGAACGCTGCCAATAATTGGGCAACTTCGGTTTCTCTGCCGTAGAGTTTCTCTGGTATGATGAACCGATCGCACACATCCCGCCGCGCGATCGCAAAGCTTTTTATTATACCACTTTCTTCTAGTAGACGCAAACAAAATTCTAAATCAAATTTCAGCCCCAAAGCACTCTGATAACGGTCTTCGGCATTCTTCGCCATCAATTTCATCACGATGTCGCAGAGAACTTGGGGAATTCCCCCCCTTTTTTTTTCGCCAAGCAGCGGCGGTTGTTTGGCAATATGAGAGTGTACCAATTCCATCGGATCGTTAGATTGAAACGGCAATTCTCCCGTCAGCAACTCGTAAAATGTGACACCCAGAGAATAAAAATCCGTGCGGTAGTCAACGCCGCGATTCATTCTTCCTGTTTGTTCGGGAGATAGATAGCTGAGTGTTCCTTCGAGCACGTTGGGACTCATCAGGGTTTGAGTTTCTCGCGGCAGCAAAGATGCAATACTAAAGTCAATGAGTTTGACTTGTTTAGTCTCAGGATTAATTAAAATATTGGCGGGTTTAATGTCTTTGTGAATGATGCGGTGGCGGTAAAGTATATCTAATGTATTGCAGAGGTCGATCGCAATTTGGAAAAACTCAACCAGAGATTGCACCGTTTTCCCTTTCCCCGTCCATTCCTTCAGAGAAATTCCCCCGAAATCTTCCACAATCAGGGCATAGCCGTTGCGGTAGGGTTCCAAGCTGTAGGTTTCGATGATTCCGGGCAAATTCAGGTTTTTGGCGATCGTGTATTGATTGCGAAAATGCAAGAGTTCGCTGAAGCTGGGATACTCGTTTCGCAAGACTTTGATGGCGACCGGTTTTTGGTCGCAGAGGCGAGTTCCGCGATAAACTAGAGTGCGAGTGCCTGAGTAGATTTGAGCGAGAATTTGATAACCAATTAGTTCTATCATAACTATAATTATTGGGCTGTTAAAATATTTTGTTTTACTATTATAATCTAGTGCAAATCAGATTCTTCCTTCGTCTTAATACTTAAAAATATAACAAATTTCGCCGCCCGCGAACAGCTAACCGTTAACGGTTAACCGAATTCGGTTAACCGTTAACAGTTAAGCGAATTCAGCTAACCGAATTCATCCTGGCTTTCAAGGCATCTCGCGCTTGTTCTCGATCGTCAAAATGGACTTTTTCGGTACCCAAAATTTGATAATCTTCGTGTCCTTTCCCTGCAATCAGCACGCCATCTCCGGGTTTAGCGTCCATAATAGCAGTGCGAATTGCAGCGGCTCGATCGCACATCACGATCGGCTTTACTGCGGCGGGAATTCCTGCTAAAACATCCTCCAAAATGCGATCGGGATTTTCCGTGCGCGGATTGTCGGAAGTAACAACAGTTAAATCGGCTAATTGTGCAACGATTTTACCCATAATCGGGCGTTTCGTGCGATCGCGATCGCCACCGCAGCCAAACACGCAAATCATCTGACCCGGAATAAACGGCCGCGACGCTTTCAACAAGTTCTCCAAACTGTCGGGAGTGTGCGCGTAATCGACAATGACGCTAATATCTTGGTCGGGACTAATCTGCACCCGTTCCATCCGTCCCGGAACTCCCGAAAACTGAGATAATTTCTCCACAATTGCGGACAAATCTAAACCCAATTCTAAAACAGCACCGACAGCAGCCAACATATTTGATAAATTGAACTGACCGACTAAAGGCAAAGAAAAAGCCGTTTCTCCCTTCGGAGTGTGCAGCATCCCCTTAACTCCATTGGGCTGATATTCTAAATCAAAAGCATATAAATCTGCCGTTTTTAGAACAGTGCTGTAACTCCAAACTCTGTCAGATTTTAGGGTTTGAACTATACGCTGCCCGTAGGGATCGTCAATATTAATTACAGCGCGCTTTTTGAGGTAATCAGAACCAAATAAAAGCGATTTTGCCTCAAAATAATCCTCCATATCACGGTGATAATCGAGATGGTCTTGAGTCAAATTTGTAAACACAGCAACTTCAAAACTACACCCCAAAACTCGCTGCTGTGCCAAAGCGTGGGAACTGACTTCCATCACCCCGTGTTTGCATCCGGCTGCTACAGATTCTGCTAGTTGTTTTTGCAGGTCAACCGCAAAAGGTGTGGTGTAAAGTGCAGTTTGTTGGAAGCCCGGCCAGCGAGTGTAAAGCGTGCCGAAAATCGCCGTCGGCAACTGCATTTCATTGAGCAAAAATTCGATTAAATGAGTTGTTGTAGTTTTGCCGTTAGTCCCAGTAACGCCGACCAGTTTTAATTTGCTAGCTGGATTGCCGTAAAAAGCAGTTGCTATTTGACCGCAAACTTGAGCCATATCGGCTGCTGCGATGACGCAACTACTCCCGTCTTGGGAAGGGGTTTTCTCGGCTGCTTGGCTGGAAATTACGGCGGCAACTGCACCGCTGGCGATCGCACTTTGCCAAAAATCTCCCCCATCAACCCGCGTTCCCGGCATTCCCAAAAACAAATCGCCCGCCTGACAAGCGTGGGAATTAGTGGATAAACCCTTGACTTCGGCATCGAGGGCGGGATGTTTGGCATCAAAGGAAATGCTGGGAACTGCTGCTAATAATTCTCTCAATTTCATCTGAAAAACTCCTCGCTTGAATGTCTTGAATATGACTGTTCCAACACATTGTTTGAGCCACTCTCTACAGGTTTTTGCTGTGCGCGGTGCAAACCCTAGGTTTTTTTATGCACGCTGTAAAATGTCTCGGCATAGAGTAAGCTGCACACCGAGCACCCCGATGTCAGGATTAAAACCTGAGTTTTGGGGTGAATCGTATTATTGTGACGGATCGATTTGCAAATATTTCTGTAACATTTGCTCCAATTGGGCGACACTACAGCGGGGAGAAGGACGGGGTAACAGTTCTTCAGCGGAGAATGCAGCCTCGCCAACAGAATTTATTGGCTGGGGCTGCACTTTAAACAAAACTGGAACTTCGTACTGATAAGCTTGAAACCAGTCATCGCGTTCGGTAATATCTCTGACTTCGAGTTGAAAATTGAGGCTTTCAATCTGTTCGAGTTTTTCTTGCAACCCTTCGCACAAGTGGCATCCGGGTTTGCTGTACAAAATCAATCGCATCATAATAGTAAGATTAAACTGGATCTTAAATTCTCAAACGTGCGATCGCCAGTTGGCGAACTCAACGCGAGTAAGACGCAACTCACGGCTTTATTCGTCGCAATGCGCGATCGAAGTTATCTTAGCATTGGCAGCGAACAGATTACCGCGCTTGACAATCAAAACACTACAACCCATCCCTCTCTTTCTTCTCTTCCTCTGTGCCCTCTGTGTCCTCTGCGGTTAAAAAATAAATCTAGTTCACAAATGAAAGAGTTAAATTTATTCACACCACCTAATTGTCGAATTAAACTTGACTAATAAATCAATGTTTAGTATAGTATATAAATAGCCCTACACAAAGGAGGCAGTATGGACTGCACCGAATACGCAGAAGCCAAGCGAAAAGCAGCTAAGAAAATTAGCGCCGACATTCGAGAACGCTGGAACAATCGCATCGTGACGCGAGGATTGCACTTGATGGGAGAAGCGGGGGCAGTGCAGTATTTGGCTGATTACGGGCGCGGCATCGGTACGGCAAAAGTTATTGGTTTTGCACTGTGCGCGGAGTCGGAAGGATACCCCGAAATGGCGATCGGCTTTTGGAAAAGAGCGTTTGAATTGGAAACCGGAGAAAAGCCGATCGCCCAAAATCCTCCCAACAACTCTAGCACCAATCTTCCTCCGGCTGCAAAATCAACTACCCCTGCCAAAATAGAGACTGTTAATAACCCCGTAGTTCCAGAATTACCACCGCATTTACAGCCGGGAAGGATAGTAACGATGCAGCCGGTGGACGCGCCGAGTGAACGTTCTTATTACATAGAAAACCCCGATTATTGGGGACAGCCAAAGCGCGACGGCAATCGAGTAGTGGTCATTGCGACGCCAGATAAAGTATACTACCAATCGCGATCGACTAACCTGCGGCAACAGGCATCGGTTGAGATCGATCGCACATTAATCGACACAGCCGCTAAAATTGGCACCTTTGTTTTAGACGGCGAACTGTATTACAAAAGCTTTACGGGTAGCGAACACCGTACTGGGGCGCAAGCTGCTACAGTTAATATTGAAAGCGGTTTTCCGACAATCCAGCCCAACGCAATTTATGCTATTTTTAAAAGTTTGTTTTTCCAAGGCAATGATTTAATTACCGTGGCAGAATCCGAACGGATTGCAGCGGGCGTTGAAGTTGGCGAAATGCTGGCGAATTTCTCCCCAGGCTTTGAAGTTGTACCCACATTTCGCACCACCGCCGAAAAACTCGTCCTGGCAAATCAGCAGGAATCTGAAAATAGAGAAGGCGAAGTTTGGGTGTTGCACAACTGTCACTATGTCGGCGGAAAAGATGTTAAGAAATATCCGATGGTGAGGACTAAATACTGTCAAGAACACGATTTGTTTATTGTGGGTTTGACGGCGACAAAAGTTGCGGGGCGACCGTTTAGCGCCGTCAAAGTAGCGCAAGAAATTGATGGCAACTTAGTCCCAGTAGGAACCGTGGGAACCGGGTTTAGCGGGGAGGAAATGCTGGAAATTGCCCGACTCTACGAGGCTAACCCCAAAAGTGTCAAAATTAAAGTGCGATCGCAGGGTTTGACGGAAAGTGGCAAATTATGGCACGCACGATTTCTGGAGTTTTGTTAAATTTGTAGGGAAACGGCACGGCTGTTTCCTTCCCCAAATATGCGAGTTCCAACACATATTATCAGATAAAATCAGCGGAGTAAAAATCAATGGTTATCAGCAAAAACATTTTCTACATTTCTCCAGAAGAGTACCTAGAAGGCGAGCGAGTAAGCCCGATCAAACACGAATACAGACGCGGACACGTTTATGCAATGACGGGGGCAAAAAAGCCTCACATTATTATTGGTAGTAATTTAGTTCGGCTGCTGGGAAATCATCTTCTGAATACGCCATGCTTAGTTTTATCATCAGATATAAAAGTCCGACTGGAAGAGGCAAATTGCTATTACTATCCTGATGTAGCGGTGACTGGCGACGAAAGGGATACCTCAACTACTGAAGATTTCATTTTATATCCATCTTTAGTAGTTGAGGTATTGTCGCCATCAACAGCAGCTTTCGACAGAGGCGATAAATTTGCTGATTACCAAACCTCTCCGAGTTTGCAAGAATACGTAGGGCTTGCTGAATAATCGATCGCAAACTATGAATAGGAGCGACCGATATATTCAAACTCAACTAAAGATAAGGC